>DUKA01000079.1:0-1510 GCA_013329615.1 Candidatus Bathyarchaeota archaeon | reverse complement strand
ACCCCCGCCGTGTCCTCGAACTCTAGGTTGTACCTGTCCCTCGCCGCGTAGCCGCGCAGCTTCTCGAAGGGCAGGTTGTAGGTGATACTGTATGATTTGCTGAGGAACCCCTCCTCCTTAATGAAGAGAATCTTCCTACGAGTGATGGCGAGGTAGCCGTATTTTCCGTCTATCCTACCGGAGTATGTCTTCTGTATCCTGTCGTCCGTCTCCATGCTTTTCTGGGCGACCTCTACAATCTTGTTTGACACCCTGGGTCACCGCTCCGTCGGGGAATCCACTCCCTTTTTTGGGGTGTTTCCCGCGTGGGAGTAGTCGGTTGGGAATATATACGTTTCGGAAATATTATTATGATTAGTCTATATGTATATATACGGTGGATATGGAGCGGCGTAAGATCGTGGCGCTGGGCCAGTCGTCGCGCGTCGTGTCCCTGCCGAAGGGCTGGCTCAGGAGAAACCACCTAGATCAGGGGGACTGGATCTCCATCCTGCCGATGGCGGACGGGTCCCTCTTCCTCTACCCGTCGGATGGCAGGGAGGGCGAGGTGAGGAGGATCCAACTATCCGTCGCCGTGGGCGAGGACGACACCTCGATCATCCGGAAGATCATAGGTGCCTACATGAATGGCTACACCCTGATCAACCTGCACTCGGAGAGGATCTTCGCCGTGGGGCAGCAGGCGGCGATACGCCGAATCGCGGGCACCCTCTACTTGATGACCGTCGAGTCTGAGGCGGGCAGCATCACGCTCGAGGCGCTGATAGATGAAGGGAGGGCGAGCGTCCTCTCGGGGGTGGAGAGGATGCACTTGATCACCTACTCGATGTTCAGAGATATTCTGAACGCCCTCAAGGGGGGCGACAGGGGGCTCGCGGCCTCCGCCGTGGCGCTGGAAAACGACGTCGACCAACTGATGTTCTTCCTGCTTCGGCTGCTCAGGGGTGCGGCGCGTGACCCGTCGCTCGGGGGCAGACTCGGGCTCGACCCGCTCGATTGCCTTGAGTTTCAGAGCCTCGTGCAGAGTATAGAGAGGGTAGCGGATCACGTGTCCGAGGTCGGCGTTAGCGTGGTGGCGCTTATCGACGGCGGCGTCAAGCTTCCCCCGGGGGTCTTCGGTGGTCTGATGAGGGCGGGTGAGGCGGCGTTCTCCAGTTACGATCTGGCTGTGCGCTGCTTCCTCTCGTCGAACGTCGAGCCCACTAACGAGGTGATCGATGGTGAAGGGGTGATCGAAGAGATATACAGGGAGTTGACTCCACTGCCTGCGCTGGGGGACGCGTTGGTGGTGGGGCATGTGATCGCCATCAGGGAGGGCGTGAAGAGGATCAGCCAATACGCATCGGACGTGGCGGAGTTAACCATCGACAGAGCGTACAAGACGGGAGAGTGATTTCGTTCTCATATAATCAGAGAATATTCTCAAAATAACATTTAATTTTTTAAAAAAAATATAGGTTATTTTAAATAAATCTGTAATAATGTCTCAACTTGAGGACCGAGGTGTAAG
>DUKA01000182.1 GCA_013329615.1 Candidatus Bathyarchaeota archaeon | reverse complement strand
CTGGCACGAGCAGGAAGCGCCGCGGCTCGCGAGCATCAAGGCGTTCCTTACCACCAAGGTGGGCGATCTCGGCTTCATGCTCGCCCTCGCGGTGATCTACGCCGAGGTGCGTGCATTCGACTTCGCGACGGTGCTCACGCACACCTGGGCACCCTGTGCCGCCACGCTCGTGGCGTTGCTGATGCTCTTCGGCGCGATGGGCAAGAGCGCGCAGTTCCCGCTGCACGTGTGGCTGCCCGACGCCATGGCTGGCCCCACGCCGGCCTCGGCGCTCATCCACGCGGCGACGATGGTCAAGGCAGGAGTCTACCTCGTAGCGCGGATGGCACCAGCCTTCTACATCGGTACATTCGCTGAGCACCTCGGTGAGGCGCAGACCTACTTCGTAGCTATCGCCGTCGTTGGCGCGTTCACGGCGTTCCTCGCCGCGAGTCAGGCAATGGTGGCGCTCGAGCTCAAGAAGGTCCTAGCCTACTCAACGGTCAGCCAGATCGGCTTCATGATGCTCGGACTCGGCGTCTCGGGCCTCGGCGAGGGCAACCTTCTACCGGGACTTACGTCGGGTGTCTTCCATCTGGTCAGCCACGCACTGTTCAAGGCGGCGCTCTTCCTCGGCGCGGGCAGCGTGATCCACGCCGTCGAGACGATCTACATGGACAGGATGGGCGGACTAGGCAAGGAGATGCCGTTCACGAAGATACTCATGCTCCTGGCAACCCTGAGCTTGGCGGGCATCCCGCCGTTCAGCGGCTTCTGGAGCAAGGACGCCGTCTTCGTGGCGAGCCTCAACGCCGGTCTAACACTGACGAATGTACTCTACGTAGTCGCGGCGGTAACCGCCCTGATGACGCTCGTCTACAGCGCACGCTACACCTACATGGTCTTCTACGGTGAGAAGAGCAGCTTCATACACGAGATTGAGCACCACGGCCACCACGTGCACGAGAGCCCCGCAATCATGTGGGGTCCCATCGCAGTGCTGGTCGCCATCATGCTCAGCGTGAGCGCTCTCGGTCTGGTCGGGTTCTTTGTACCCAGCCTGAGCCCTGAGGTGTTCATCGAGCACCAGATGGAGAGGGTGGTCGAGGGTCTTGGCGTGCCTGAGATATTCGAGGCAGCGCACGTAGACTTCGCAGGTGCGCACGTTGCAGACGCCACAAAGCTGACGGCAATCGGCTCAAGCGGCATCATAGTCCTCGTCGGAGGAATAACCGCCTACCTACTCTACATGGCGCGCCGATACAATGCATGGCAGATCATCAGCAGCAGTAAGATACTCAAGCCCATCCACAGCTTCCTCTGGAACAGGTGGTACATCAACGACCTCTACTACGCCGTCGGCGTGAACGGCCTCCTCGCCCTATGCAGGGGCATCAACAATACATTCGAGGCCGCAATGCTCGGCATCAACGACTCCGCACCGAGGGGCTTCACAGGCCTTTGGAACCAGGTGAAGAAGGTGCAGACGGGCTACCTGAGCATGAACCTGCTCTACATAGCCGGGCTGCTACTGCTTCTCCTCTTCCTCGTACTCGTGAGAGGTGCATGATGACATGGTAATGCAATACAGTCTGATATTGGCACTCGCGATACCCCTACTGGCAGTAGCCGTAACCTACTTCGCCGGCAAGATGATCGGCAAGAACGTCGGCTGGATAGTCGCCGCCTCGCTCGTCGCCTCCCTTGCGCTCCTAGGAGGAATCGCCCTCGACATAAAGGACGGCGGCGCGTACCGCGAGGTCTACACGTGGGCACCCCAGGTCAACCTCGGCTTCACGCTGCTCGCGGACGGACTCAGCATCTGGGTCCTCCTGACAATCAACCTTCTTTGTCTGGCCATAACCGTCTACAGCATGCCCTACATGGAGCACAGGTTCCACGAGTGGGAGCACGAGACACACGAGAAGAAGGGCCCTGACGCCTTCGGCAGCTACTTCGCACTATACCTACTCTACACCGTCGGCATGCTCGGCACGGTGATGTCTACGAACCTCATACAGTTCTACGTCTTCTACGAGCTCATGCTCATCCCGTCTTGGCTTCTCATCAACAACTACGGCTACGGTGACAGGGAGAAGATCGGCATGATCTACTTTATGTGGACGACGCTGGGCGCCGTCATCCTGCTGGCCGGCATACTCGCCGCCTACGCCATAACGGGCAGCTTCGAGATAAGCAGCCTGACACGGCTCATAGGCGTCAGCAACGCCGGTTGGATTGCGATGGCGATGCTCTTCGCCTTCTTCACGAAGATGGCGGTCTTCGGCCTGCACACATGGCTACCATTCGCACACGCCGAGGCACCAACACCCATCTCCGCTCTGCTTAGCCCCGCGATGATCGGCATAGGTGCCTACGCGGCGCTGCGCCTCGTCATCATACCCATGACCCCTGTGTTCCAGACCTTCAGCTGGGTCTTCACACTCTGGGCGCTGGTTACGATGATCTACGGCGGAATGATGGCGCTCACGCAGGACGACATAAAGCGGTTCCTCGCGTACAGCAGCATCAGCCAGATGGGCTATATCTTCCTCGGCCTCGCGAGCGTCACACCCAACGGTGAGGTCGGCGCGATGTTCCACTACGTCAGCCACGGCTTCGGCAAGGCCATTCTCTTCCTAGTCGCGGGCGTGCTCATCAGCCAGACGGGCACCCGCAGCATTAAGAAGATGGGCGGACTCGCCGACAAGATGCCGTGGACCGCAGTGATGGCACTAATAGGCTTCCTAACGATCGGAGGCGTGCCGCCGACGATGGGCTTCATGAGCAAGTTCTTCATCTTCGCGGGTGTCTTCAACAACGGGTTGGCGACCCCCGAGCTGGTGTGGGCGGGCATAGTCGGGATCGTGATGACGGTCCTGACGATCGGCTACGCCTTCTGGACGATCCGCAGAGTCTTCTACGGACCGCTCCCGGAGCACCTGAAGCAGGTGAAGGAGGCCCCGTTGACGATGCTGCTACCCATCGTGGTATTCGCGGTGCTCGTCATCGTTCTCGGCATCTGGCCGACGCTGATAACCCAGTACCTATCCCCATTCTTCGCAGCGGGCGTCTAAACGCCCAATCCTTTTTCCCATCTTCTGTTCCCTAGAGGCTACGCAGTCACTTTCACAGGGTAAATAACCCTCCCTGTGAATTTTCACCCATGGGTCGCCGAACCCTGAAAGTATCCGAAGAAGCCTATAATGCCCTACTTAAAATGAAGAGAGAAAATAAATCCTTCACAGACGGTGTGCCGATCTAAACAAAAGGAGCACATATTTCCTACAAAACTAAACACCGCCACACCTCCGCCGCTCAATGATCCTAAAAAACACGCCGAAACAAAAACAAGCCAAAACGACCGGAATCGCGACGGCGGCGGAGGAGGAAACGGGAAACCACGTGCACACACCACTCTAACCGACTGCACCTCCATATACAAACCAAAAACCGTAAAACACCCCCAACCAGCCCCACCCACAACACAAAATTACATAAGTTTTTTTAATGTAAGCAGGGTCACCAATTAGGAAATGAGCGTCGCTGTCATCGGGCCCTCATCCTTCATCACCTGCTTCCAACTAATCGGAGCCGAGGGATACAACTGCGTAAACGGCGAGGAAACGACCTCGACCCTGAGCCGCCTCGTGGACGAGAAGAAGTACAAGCTCATAATCTTCCCCGAGCGATTCGCAGCGGAAACTCTCCCCGTCAGGGAGCAGGTCCTAAAGAGGGGCGCCATCTCGCCCGTCTTCGCGCTGGTGCCAGACTTCACCATGCAGACAGGCGACAGGATGCAGGAGTTACAGGCAGTCATATCGCTTGCTATCGGAACAAAGCTGGAGTTGTAAACATGGAAGTAAAAAAGGTCCTATCGGTCGGCAAACGGCTCCAAACCATCCTCGAGGAGGCTGAGAAGGAGAGCCAGCAGAAGCTCGGGGACGCCAAGCGCCGCTCCGAGGAACTCGTGAACAAGGCGAAGGCCGAGGCCGAGGAGAAAAAGTCCAAGGCGCAACGCGGCGCCGGCATCGACGACCTCGTCAAGGCCGAGGAGAACCGCGCCAAGAAGGAGGCCGAGAAGATCAAGGCTCAGTACCAACAGAAGATCGAGGCGATAAAGAAGCTCCCAAAGAAGAAGAGGGACACAAGCGTCGACCTCATCATAAAGGAGGTACTCCCATGAGCCAGCAGAACAGCAGTCTAGACCTCGAAGCAAAGCTCATCGAGCGCACGATGGGACAGCGCGACGAGATGATCGCCAAGGCGGACGCTGAGGCAAAAACCCTCATCGACAACGCCGAGAAGGAGTCCCAGCGCCTCAAGTCCGAAGCCGACCGCCAGATACTCAACATAGTTGCCAGTGTCCTACGCGGCGTACGCGACAGGATCGTAGGCGGAGTCGAACTCGACAGCCGCAAACAACTCATGATCGCACGCGAACAGACACTCCAGCAGATCTACGAGGAAGCCGAGAAGAACCTCAAGGAACTCACTGCCGACAAGAAGGAGTATCACCAGATACTCATGAAGCTCATCGCCGAGGCGGTCAAGGCTATCGGAGGCGAGGAATTCATCATCTCCGCAAACGACGCCGACCTCGCGGACCTCAAGAAGAACCACAAGAAACTCGAAACCGACATAGCGAAGGCGGTCGGCGCCAAGGTCACACTAAAGCTCGATGCCACCCCGATCTCCGCGATCGGAGGAGTCGTCGTAAAGAACGTCGAGGGGACGAAGGTATACCACAACACCCTCGAGGGCAGAGTAGAGAAGGCCCGACCCAAGCTCAACATAGAGCTCACGAAGATACTGGAGGCCGAGTAAAATGGGAATAATCGGAACAATCGAGCGAATCAACGGCTCACTCATCAGGGCAACATTCACCGAGGCGCCGAAGATCGGTGACCTAGTCGAGGTCGGTAACCTCAAGCTCATGGGCGAGATCGTCCGCCTCGACGGACACACCGCTTTCTGCCAGTGCTACGAGATCACGGACGGAATTCGCCCCGGCGAGCCAGTAAACGACACCGGCGAGCCACTCATGGCTGAGCTCGGACCCGGCATAATGGGTGCCATCATGGACGGCGTCGAGCGCAACGAGACAGAGCTCTGGAACAGGACCGGCCCATTCGTCAGCAGGGGAACAAGCGTCCCACCGCTCGACCGGAACAAGAAGTGGGAGTTCGTCCCAACCGTCAAGAAGGGCGACAAGGTCGGCCCCGGCGACTTCATAGGCAACGTACAGGAGACGAAGAGCTTCGTCCACAAGATCATGGTCCCGCCGAACATGAGCGGCACCATAAAGAGCATCCACAAGGGCGAGTTCACCGTCGAGGATACCGTCGGCGAGCTGGAGACCAGCGACGGTGTCAAGGAGCTAAAGCTCATGCAGAAGTGGCCAGTACGAAGGCCCAGACCCGTCAAGCAGAGGCTCCCTCTAAGCGTCCCACTCCTCACGGGCCAACGCGTCATCGACACATTCTTCCCATGCGCCAAGGGCGGCGCAGCCGCAATCCCCGGAGGATTCGGAACCGGGAAGACCGTCACACTCCAGCAGATCAGCAAGTGGAGCGACGCAGACATAATCATACTCATCGGCTGCGGAGAACGCGGAAACGAGATGGCCGACGTCGTCGCCCACTTCCCCTATATCAAGGACCCAAGGAGCGGGCGCAACCTCATCGAGAGGACCGTCATCGTCGCAAACGTCAGCAACATGCCAGTCAGCGCCCGAGAAGCCTCAATCTACATGGGCGTAACCCTCGGCGAGTACTTTAGAGACATGGGCTACGACGTAGCCGTCATGGCCGACTCCACCTCAAGGTGGGCCGAAGCACTCCGTGACATCTCAGGACGCCTAGGCGAGATTCCCGCAGAGGCGGGCTTCCCAGCCTACCTCCCGGACAGAATCGCCGAGCTCTACGAGCGCGCCGGGCGCGCCGTCGTCCACAGCTCACAGGAGCGCCTCGGAAGCGTGACGATGCTTGGAGCAGTTTCGCCCCCCGGCGGAGACTTCAGCGAGCCAGTCACCACATACACGCTTCGCTTCATCGGAACATTCTGGGCGCTCGACAGCAGTCTCGCACAGCGCCGCCACTTCCCAGCCATCAACTGGCTGAGAAGCTTCACACGCTACCTCGAAATCAGCGCCGAGTGGTGGAGCCAGTACGACAAGGACTGGCTCAGCAACCGCGCCAAGGCTATGAGCATACTCGAGGAGGCGGCCCAGATCGAGGAAACCGCCCGCATCATCGGTGAGAAGAGCCTCCCCGACGACCAGCGCCTGGTGCTGCTCGTCGCCGAGCTCCTCCGCGAGGGCTTCCTCGTACAGGCGGCGTACCACGAGATCGACACCTACTGCGACGCCGAGAAGCAGACGAAGCTCCTGCGCATCATCATCGAGTTCAACCAGATGGTCGAGGGCCTCGTGAAGCAGAGCGTACCCATCGAAAAGGTGCGCGAGCTGCCCATAGTCACCGAGATCATGAGGCTCAAGGAGCGCAAGGGCTCAGAGTCGATAGACCTCGCAAGAAAGGAGCTGGTAAAGCAGGTCGGCGAACTCGCCAAGACCTACGGGGTGAGCTAAGATGGCAGAACAAGCAGGACTAGTCTACAAGACCGTAAAGGAGATCCGCGGCCCAATCCTCTTCGTCGAGAACGTCAAGGGCATCAGCTACAATGAGATCGTCCGCATACGCACCGACTCCGGCTACGAGGTCTCTGGAAGTGTCCTAGAAGTCTCCAAGGACTGGGCGATGGTCCAGTGCTTCGGAAACACCTCAGGAATGGACCTCAACGTCGGCGTCAGATTCACTGGCGAGACCCAGAAGATCCCCGTTACAAACGACCTGATCGGCAGGGTCTTCAGTGGAAGCTTCGAGCCACGCGACGGTATGCCGAAGCCCATGAGCGACGACGTACGAGACGTAAACGGCGGAACCATCAACCCCGCCGCACGCGCCGTCCCGAGCGACTTCGTCCAGACCGGAATGAGCAGCATCGACGGTATGAACAGCCTCGTCAGGGGTCAGAAGCTACCCATCTTCAGCGAGTCTGGCCTACACCACAACATGCTCGCCGCCCAGATCGCGAGACAGGCGACGATCCCCGGCAAGGAGAGCGACTTCGCCATCGTCTTCGGCGCAATGGGCATCAAGAACGAGGAGGCCGACTTCTTCCGCAAGGAGTTCGAGGAGACGGGCGCACTCAACAAGAGCGTACTCGTCCTCAACCTCGCGGACGACCCTCCGATCGAGCGCATCGTCACGCCTCGCATCGCGCAGACCGTCGCTGAGTACCTTGCCTTCGACATGGGCTTGCACGTCCTAGTCATACTCACCGACATGACAAACTACGCAGAGGCGTTGCGCAGCATCAGCATCGCCAGGGAAGAGATCCCAACCCGCAAGGGTTACCCCGGATACCTCTACTCAGACCTAGCCACAATCTACGAGCGCGCCGGAATCATCACCGGAAAGAAGGGCTCAGTCACCCTGATGCCCATTCTCTCCATGCCCGCCGGCGACATCACACACCCAGTACCAGACCTCACAGGCTACATCACCGAGGGGCAGCTCCTCCTCCAGCGCGAGCTCTCCCTAAAGGGTCTCTACCCCGCCATGAACGTCCTCCCCAGCCTAAGCAGGCTCATGAAGGACGGAATCGGCGCCAAGACGACCCGCAAGGACCATCAGGACGTCTCAAACCAGCTCTACATGGCTTACGCGGAGGGCACACGCGCACGCGGCCTCGTCCGCATCGTCGGAACCGTCGGACTCAGCGACCGTGAGCGCAGGTGGCTCGAGTTCGCCGACGCCTTCGAGAACAAGTTCGTAAACCAGGGACGCTACGAGAACAGGACCATCGAGCAGACCCTCGACCTAGCGTGGGACCTACTAGCCATGCTCCCCGAGGAGAACCTCATCAGGGTCCGCGAGGCGTACATCAAGGAGTACCACCCGAAGTACCGTAAGAGAGAGAACTAGCATTGTCTTCCACCAGCGGAATTCGGCCCACAAAGGGCTACCTCATGGAGATGCAGAGCCGCATAGTCTTCATAGAGCGAGGCACAGAGTTCCTCAAACTCAAGAGGGACCACCTCGCCAAGGAGCTGAGCGAATCCATCGAGGTGCTGAAGGGGAGGCGTAGGCTGCTCCTTGAGAGCCTCGGAGAGTCCTACAAGTCCGTACAGGCTGCGTACCTGAGCCTCGGCCCGACCGAGGTCGAGAGCCAGGCGGCGAGTATACGCAGCACTCTCGACATCGAGCTTCTCCCGAAGAGCGTCATGGGCGTCCAGTACCCGTACATCAAGATCCTGAGCAGACCGAAGGTTGAGGGCGAGCTAGACATCACCCTCAGCTACGCCTCCGACAAGGTCTTCTCTATCCTCGAGGAGATCATCCGCCTCGCCGAGTTCGAGAGCCGCGTCGAGCGCATCGCAGACGAGCTCGGCAGGACGAACCGGAAGGTCAACGCCCTCGAGAACACGGTTATACCCGACATGAAGGCGGTCATCAAGTTCATACAGGACAAGCTTGACGAGGAGCAGATGGAGGACCTCGTCCGAATCAAGCTGATTGGGGGTGCGTTGGCATCGGAAAGGTAAAGGTACCAGGGATGACATACGCGGTCGTCAGGAGCCACGCACTCCTCGCCGACCTCATGAATGCGGGTCAGATGCGAACCATCGCATCCGCCGACAGCGTAGAGGATTTCATCCAGCAGCTCGCGCAGACCCCATACGGGCAGGTCACACTCGAACCGGACGTGAACCCGAGTATAAGCCTCGAACGCATCTTCTACAAGAAATTCATCGACAGGATAGTCAAGATTGTCGACATCGTCCCGAGCAGCATCGGCGAGCTTCTGCAGACCTACTACTACATGCGTTTCGAGACACTCAACCTCGATAGGATCATCAGGGGCAAGTTTGCTGAGGCGATGACTCAGGAGATACAGGCGAGTCTCGTCCCCATGATACCTTTCAAGGCGCCGAGCTATCAAGCCCTCGCAGAGTCCGCCGATATGGAGGCGCTGCTCGAGCAGCTGAAGGGTACTGCTTACAACGCCGTTTGGGAGAAACTCTCCGCCTACAAGCAGTACGACGCTATCTGGCCACTGCAGCTAGAGCTTCAGCAGGTCTACAGCACGACGATTCTAAAGTCGGTGGAGAAGCTCCCCGGCGACCAGAAGAACATGATAAGCAGGATTGTCGAGCTCGAGGCGGACATCGAGAACTTCCTCGTTGCTGTCAAGCAGAGCCGCGCCCCGAAGGAGGGTGAGGGTCTGCGCCCAGAGGAGTTCTTCGACGTCACCTACGGCATTAGCAAGGACATCCTGCACATCGTAGTCGACGGCGGGGACGTCCGCGAGAGTGTCGAGCACCTCGGTAAGCCCTACAGCGACATACTCGCCCCCATCTACGAGGGAGACGTCGCGCTGATACGCACGAACCTCCGCCATCAGGTCTACCAGACCGTCAGGATGGCGCGCGCCACGAACGACTTCGGTTTCAACCCCATCATGGCGTACCTCGTCTACAGCGAGTTGGAGAAGGACGACCTCGTCGGCGTCGCGTGGGCGAAGGAGCANNGGTGAGGAGTTCCTCAAGTACCTCGTCGTCCCCAACATCTCCTAGCCGCCCTCTTTTTCCCAAACCATATATCTCCACTCCCCGAGTGGTCTCTGGGTTCACAGAATGGTCGAGACCATTTACTTCAAGGAGCCGGGGAAGGTCAACAGCTGGGACGCGCTCGCCCTCGCCAAGAAGAGGGTGGACGAACTGGGGATCAAGGACATCGTCGTCGCCTCCTACACTGGGGAGACCGGTGCTCTCGCAGCTGAGATATTTGAGGGCTACAACGTGATTGTGGTCGCTGGCATGATTGGGTTCCTCGAGCCGAATCAGGACCGGATGAAGCCCGAGTACAAGAAGGCTATCGAGAAGAACGGTGGGAAGATTCTCCGGGCTTGCCACGCTTTTGGTGGGCTCGGGCGCGCCGTAAACAAGAAGTTCAACGCCATACAGGTAGATGAGATAATCGCCCACACCCTGCGTCTCTTCGGCGCCGGCGTCAAGGTCGCATGCGAGTGCGCCTGCATGGCGGCTGACGCGGGGCTCGTACGGGTTGACCGCGAGGTCATGTCCCTAGGTGGGAACGGGGGTGGGGCGGACACCGCCTTGGTTCTGCTCCCGAGCAACACTCACAGGTTCTTTGACATGAGGATAAGGGAGATAGTATGCAAGCCCAGGGTCTGGGACAAGCAGCAGTGACCTAGGCACACTGACCCGGCATCGTCTCGACCTTACGAACCATCCTGTGCCAGACCAGTTTTCTGAGCCGCGACTCCATCCCCTGCCGCTTCTCGCGCAGGGCGCGCTCCTCCTCCCTAAGCTCCTCTATTCGCCTCCTCAGGTTCTCCTCCTCGCGTGTCTCCTGATAGCTCAACAGGATCGAGAAAGACTGATCTCGGGGGGCGTGATAGGGTGGCTGTCACCGGCTGGAGATCCATTTTTCACAGCCGGCGCACAGGGGAGACTTTATCCAACCCGATGCGCCTCTCCCTAAAGGGACTGATTTGAGCGACGAATGGTTCTACGGTGGTAGACCGAGGCGTTCATCACCCAACTGGACGCCGCTTCTGGTTGCCCTGCTGCTCATCGTGAACGTCGGTGTCGTAGCCTACACAACTATCCACTCCAACGAGCAGGTCCGAGAACTCAAGAGCGAGATAAGCACCCTGAACACCTCCGTCGACATCCTAAACGCCCAAGTGAACAACGCCAACGCTGAGATATCGTCGCTCAGAGAAATGTTGGAAAGCGGTGTAGTCAATGTCACCGTAACGCCGGGGGGATCGGATGCCCTTCTCATCGACCTCTACAAGAAGACCCGGGACAGCGTCGTGCTCATCTCCTCTGAACTGACCGACGGGACCGCGACGGGCAGCGGGTTCGTCTACGACACGAGTGGGCACATAATAACGAATTATCACGTTGTCGAGGACGCTGAGAGCATCACGGTGACATTCATTGATGGCACAATCGTTGTTGTAGACGAGGTCGTGGGTACCGACCCCTACTCGGATGTAGCCGTCATCAAGGTTACCGCGCCCGTCTCCATGCTCAAGCCCCTCCCCCTAGGTAACTCCTCCAAGCTTAGTGTCGGCGAGAGCGTCGTAGCCATCGGGAACCCCTACGGATTGGCGAACACCCTCACGTCGGGCATCATAAGTGCCGTGGGGCGGCAGATGGACTCCACGGGCAACTACCCCATAGTCGACGTCATACAGACCGACGCCGCCATCAACCCG
>DUKA01000200.1 GCA_013329615.1 Candidatus Bathyarchaeota archaeon | reverse complement strand
ACATAAAGGTGCTCCAAGACAAGGCGAAGATACGCCTCGTCATGAAGGCGGGCACAGTAGAGGTAAACAGGAGCATCTAGCCGATGGAGATATGGCGGCTCAGCCTCCTCGAAGGCGCACGCAAGGCGACGGGCACCGCGGTCATCATAGACGTCTTTCGCGCATTCACGACCGCCGCCTTCGTCGTCGCCAACGGAGCCAAGACGATCCTCCCCGTCGGAGGCGTCGACGAGGCACTCGAACTCCGCCGCAGGCACCCCGACTGGATAGTCATGGGCGAGGTACACGGCCACAAGGTCCCCGGATTCGATTACGGCAACAGCCCCGACGAAGTAAGCCGAGTCAACTTCAAGGGCAAGACCGTGATCCAGCGCACCAGCAGCGGCGTACAGGGCATACTTGCCGCCTCGGGGGCGGACGAGATACTCCTCAGTAGCTTCGTCCTAGCCGAGGCTACGGTCAAGTACATAAAGAAAAAGAACCCCGCCGTGGTCTCCATCGTGGCGATGGGCTGGGAGGGAGACTACGAGGCCATCGAGGACGAGCTGTGCGCTGAATACCTAGAGGCCCGGCTACGCGGCGGGAAGCCCGACTTCCAAGACATGGCGCGCCGCATCAGAGCTGACCCGCAGGGCGCCAAGTTCTTCGACAAGACACAGACGAGCTTCAGGGAGGGCGACTTCCACGCCGCCATGAGCCTCGACAGATTCCCATTCGCCCTCAAGGTCGTTAAAGACGACCCCATGCACATCGAGAGGGCCTGATCGACAGTCTTTACTATCACCCCGCCCAACATTTATTCGATTCTCATGCGAGTCTCCGACATCATGACGAAGGCACCCGTCACCATGAGCCCCGCGGCGAGGGTGGACGAGGTGGCGAACATCATGCGCGAAAAGGGGATAAGCAGCGTAATCCTCGTGACGAACGGCAAACCGGTGGGCATAGTCACCGAGCGCGACCTCGTCCACAGGGTACTCGCGCCCGGGAAGGACTCGAAGAAGCTCATGGCGGCGGACATATGCACCAAGCCCGTGATCGCCGTCAGTATCCACTGCGAGGTCGAGGACGCCGTAGAGACCATGAACGAGCACAAGATAAGGCGCCTCGTAGTCATCAACGACAAGGACCACGTCGCCGGCATACTGACCACAGACGACGTAGGCTACAACCTCAAGAGCATGAGCGAGGAGCTCGCGGTCAAGTACCTGAGCCTGACTAAGAGGAAGTAGCTCGGCGCCCAAGGGCGAAGAAGACCACGACTGTGGTCACGAGGGTTATCCCCGACATGGACAGCAGCGCCGTCCTGTAGCCGCCCGCGTCAATCAGCGCGCCGACTATGCTCGTCGAGAAGGCGCCGACGAGGTTCCCGAATATCGTCACGACTCCGAGGGCGACGGACTTGATCCCCGAGGGGAGGGACGAGGTTATCGTCGAGTAGATGACAGGGCTGAAGACGTACATTCCGAGGCCCATAACTATGAACAGCGCGGCGATCAACGCGTCGCCATGTACGACTGTCAATAGACCCACGGTCGCCCCCGTCACGAGGGTCGCACCGCAGATGGTCGCCCGGCGCCCCATCCTCTCCGAGACGAAGCCGCTCGACACTTTAGCGAAGAAGCCGGCGGCGGGAAGGAGGGTCGCTAGGAGCCCCGCCGTTGCGAGGTCCATGCCCTGATACTCGACGAGGAAGGAGGGCGTGAAGGTGAACAGGCTCTGGAGGCAGAGTCCGTAGGCGGAGTAGGCTAGCGTCAGCGGGGCTAGGAGCCAGATGTACGCCCTCAAGCCCCCGACTGTCCCCCTCTCAGATTTGATAGCCTCCCTTGGCTCCTCCCGTACGAGGGCGTACGTCGCGGCGGCGAGCACGAAGGCAGGGATGGATAACAGAATGAAGGCCCACTGCCAGCTGAAAGCGGAGGCTATCGCGACCGCCAGAGGGTATGCCAGCGCGTTGCCGACGTTTGGACCCGACTCGTGGAACCCGATGGCGCGCCCCTGCTTCGCGCCGAACCTCTCGCTGAGAAGCGCGTTCGCCACGGGCAGGTGGACGCCCTGGAAGAAGCCGACGAGGAAGCGGAGCACGATCGCGGCGATGAAGCCCCCGGCTAGGCCCATGAGCGCCGTCGAGGCGGCGTAGCCGAGGATGCCCACAGCGAGAACGCGCCGGGCACCCATCCTCTCGGCGAGCATCCCCGCCGGCACCTTGACAACGATGTAGCCGAGTAGGTACGCCGTCTCGAGCATCCCGGCCTGCGCGTGGCTCATCCCCCACTCCGCGCTCAGCACGGGGAGCAGGGGCGGCACCACCGACTTGGTCAGGTAGATGCATATCCAGCCGAACCAGCAGACGGTGAGAAGGGTGAGGCTGTAGCTCCACCTCTCCCTCAGCCAATTCATGGCACATCTAGCCACGCCGACCGGTTTTGAATCCTTCCCCCGAATTTTCCTCCATTTATGTTTTAAGCACAGCCGCCACATCAGAATGCAAGGGGGTCCGGTGGGTGAAGATCGACCCTTTCAGGCTCGAACGCTGGCTTCTTGAGAAGGCCGAGATAGACCTCGGGGGCGGTGGCGTGGCGAAGCTGCAGCTCAAGGAGGTCGTCCCGCAGATGCCCACGGACACAGCGATGAGGTACGGCGCGACAAATGGCTCCGAGGCCCTCAGGGCGCAGGTCGCCGACTGGTACAGGGTCGAGCCCGAGAACGTCCTCATAACCTCCGGCACTAGCGAGGCAAATCTCCTCGTCAACATGACCCTTCTAGAGCAGGGGGACGAATACTTCGCCGAGGCGCCCCAGTACGAGCAGACCACCGGCGTAGCCCGCATGCTCGGCGCCAAGGTCAAGCCCCTCCACCTACTAGAAGAGAAGGGGTGGACACCCGACCTCGCCGAACTGAAGACGAAGATCAACCGCCACACTAAGATGATCGTCGTGGACAATCCAAACAACCCCACGGGGGCGCTGATGACGCAGGAGGAGATGCAGACCCTCTGCGAAATGGCGGAGCGCGTCGGCGCCTACGTCCACTGCGACAACGCCCTACGCGGCTCGGAGGCCGATGGCAAACCCGCGCCGACGCCCGAGTTCTACGAGAAGGGCATCATAACAGGGAGCATAAGCAAGCTCGGCGCCACAAGTCCACGTATAGGCTGGATAATCGCCGACAAGGACATCATCGAGCGCTGCTGGGTGATGAAGGACTACACCACGATCAGCCACTGCGGGATAGGTGAGCAAATTGCGGAGAAGTTACTCGCCAACAGGTCGCGGTACATCAAGCGTAACCAGACAATAAGGCAGGCGAACATAGACACGTGGAACGCGTGGTGCAAGGAGAACCCCGACTTCATGAAGTGCACTGACCCCGCAGGCGGCTTCACCATCTTCCCCCGGTACAAGAGCCGCCTCGGCTCCTCCAAGTTCGCCGAGAGGCTGCTAAAGGAGGAGGGGGTTATGGTCAGCCCCGGCGACCAGTTCGGCGTCGAGAGGCACCTGAGGATCAATATAGGCACTCGTGGCGACACATTCGCGCGTGGCCTTGAACGCATCGAGCGCTTCATGCGCCGCATAATAAAGTAGGTTACCGGAATGCCGTTCAACAGATACCACCTCGCATTAATCCCGATTGCACTCCTCGCCCTGCTGGGCGCAGCCATATACCTGAAGGCACCCTTTCTACCCGAGCAGTTCATCAAGGGTCCCGCCGACACGCTGAACGAGCGTATCGTTGCGACGCCGCCTCAAGCCGATTCGGAGGATCGGAGGACGCTCCTCCTCGGCTTCGACGACTTCATAGCGGACAACTTCCCCACCGCGGTGACCACTCAGACCGAGGCGACCGAGCTGCTGGAAATCAGGACGAGGCGCGCCGTTGAGGAGATACGCACCGCGAAGGTCCCGGAGGGTAGCATGAGGGTCTGGTACATCTACAACATGGGCGTGGTGGTGAAGACCGCGGACGCCACGGTGGGTATAGACGTGGCTGGCTCATACTGGGCGCCCTCCATAGCCGACGTCGGCGGCCTACTCGACGTCCTCATAGTGACCCACCCACACGGCGACCACCTCGACGCAAAGGTCGCGGCCACCGCGGCGAAGGCCGGGGCGAAGATAGTCGTGGCCGACGAGCAGGTCAGGCTAGACGACTCGACCCCGCCCAACGTAGTCAGGGACCCAGCGGGCACAAGCATGGTCAAGCTCCTCACCGGGTCCGAGCTCGCCGCACAGGCTCTCGTCGGGGTTGAACCCGGCGGAACCATCGAGGTGAAGGGGGTCAAGATCACCGCGTACCCCGCCCAACACAGTTCCTCGAACGCATCGGACAGCTTCTCGGCGACGCCAACCGACTGGTTCTACGTCGAGGTCTCGGGTTTCGGTGTCCTCCACACGGGGGACGGTATGTTCACCGACTCGAAGCCGGATCTATCGGGTAAGCGGGTGGACCTCTACATCGTCCACTACGTCGATGGGATATATGCCGAGGACTATTACAAGCTGGTCCCGCAGAGCCGCATATTAGTGCCGCTCCACCTACACGAGCTCGGCCACGGCAAGGAAATCCTCAACTACGCCATGTTCTGGAACGCCCTCGAGCAGGAGAGGGGCGGCCACCTCTGGCTCGAACACGTTACCCCACAGAATACGGGCGTCAGTTACGCGCCGATGATTTGGGGGGAGAGCCTCGATCTGAGCCTCAACCCCTGAGCCACCCGCGGCTGCTCAGAGGATGTTCCTCAACACGTCGAGGATGAGGAACAGAGCGGTGACGCCGACTAGACTCAAGCCGATAAGTTCACCGAACAGGGGTTTCAGCGTGAAATACTCGAGCCCCATCACGAGCAGTATTATCGAGCCCTCGGAGAAGAGGCGCCCAAGATTCGCCATGATTCTAATCCATCCACGAGTTCCTTAATAAAAGTTTTAACAGTCGAGTGGTTGGCGCCGGGAGAGGGATTCGAACCCTCGAGTCCATAAGGACACCAGCTTTCCAGGCTGGCTCCCTACCGAGCTAGGAGACCCCGGCCCCACCAAATACCCGAGGCATGATTGATTTAAACCCTACCCGGCAGACCGGAGACGTTTTTAGGGGCGACGGAGGAGGCTTCTACGCAATGGAATCCCTCAACATCAACTGGGTCGAGCGCAGCGAGAAGACCCTAGAGGAGCTGAAGAAGCTCAGGGAGAAGAAGGATCAGGACCGCCTCGACCGTGTGAAGGCCATGCGCTTCGGCTTCATGGCGCTAGGCCAGAGCCTCGCGGGGTGGATGCAGTGGGTCAACAGCCCCGAGGTGATGAGCAACTTCACAAAGGAGGAGCTTGAGGAGATGAGCCAGACCGTCCTCGGCATGGTGGAGAAGTTCATCGAGTACGACATAGAGATCACGGACGAGGGCATGCAGAAGGGCGTCGCCAAGCAGCGCGAGCAGGACGAGCTCGGGCAGCAGGGCAACCACTTCGTAATCTAGACGCTACTTCTCGAGGACCACGACACCCGTGGCAGCATCGTATTCGCCCACCTTAACCCAACTCCCGGTCTCGAACCGATGGACACCGTAGCCGACGGACCGGTCGCCGTTGACATCTAGGAACACGTTGCCGGAGGCGCCGGTGTACTCATTTGCCACGCCGGGTATGACTCCCTTTAGGACCTCGGCGTCCGTCGAGTTCGCCTCCATCACGGAGAGGCAGGCGATCCAGATGGAGTCGCGGAAGGAGGCATCAATTAGGCTGAGCGCGTCGCCGTCGGGCGGGTTCGTGGAGGCGTAGCTCACCTGAAGCTCGGCGAAGATACCGTTATCAAGAAGTTGTTCCATCTGGACGCTGTACAGCGGGACGTTTGTGACTCCGAGTGGGAGGAACGGGAGCTTCGCCTCAATGTTGTATGGGTCCGTGGACTCCTCTAGTACGATCCATTGGGAGGAGAGTAGTTCGCCGCGCGATGCGGCTTCTTGTACGAGTTCGTCGATTTCGGTGCCTTCGATGATGACGGCCGTGTGTTCTGCTCCATACTTTTCGACGAGGCTGGCGTACTCCGACGTGGCGAGATCGATGACCATCTTGTAGTCAGTTGTTTTAGGGTCGTATCGTATATTGCGCACCCTGTCCTCGCCGATTGCCTCGGAGAGAGCGAAATAGATACCGTCGCCCCAGCTCAACCCCCGGTAGATCACGAGCGCCGACTCCAGCTTCATGGTCTCGGCGAGGCTTGCGACAACCTTGTCGATCTGCCTGAGGTTCGGCCCTACCCTGAACATGACGTCGCCGGGGAGGGCGCTGCTGTCGTGGTGGATGAGGGGAGCCCCTATCAGGATGAGGTGGTTGTGTATGGCGTAGCTCAGGGAGGCGCACATGTACTCCGTCGAGTCGAAGCCTAGGAATATCTTCACGCCTTCCTCGCGGCTCAGGTCAACGACCCCTTTCTCCATCTCCAAGCTGATGTTGGCGGTGTTCCGAGACAGGAAATCGAACCTGTACGGATACCCCTTCGAGGCGGCATAGGCGTTCACGTCGACGAGTGCCCTGTTTGCGATATAGTCAAAATGCGGCGTCGCGACAGGGTCATAGGTTATGATGCCGAGGGTCACGTTGACGGATTTCGCCTCGGGCTCCTCCACGGGCGGGACCTCGGGGGGCCGACTCCACAGATAGACGGCGGATAAGCCAACGACGACGGTGACGAGCAGCAACACATGCATCCGCTTCAATGCAACACCACCCCGTAGCCTATCCAGCTAGGGATATTAACGGTCAAGTCAAAATAAAGACTTGCCAACAAATTCTGGGTAGGAGCCAAGCCTCATCTATCTCCATAGGGACAATCTGTGCCATGGACGAGTACCCGCAGAGGCTGCACAAGCAGACGCTCGTGGTGGATACCCACTGCGACACTCTCAAGTGCCTGCTGCCCCAGTTCACGCGGCCACGCGACAGCATGTGGCAGGACAGGAGCAATGTGGGCTTCGGTAAGAGGTCGAAGCTGGGTCACATAGACCTCCCACGCCTCAAGGAGGGGGGAGTAGACCTGCAGGTCTTCGCAATAAGTTCGGAGCGTGACCCCACACCCTCCTACGCCCTGCGCACGGCGATGGAGATGATAGAGACATTCTACACAGAGTGCGAAAAGTACCCGAAGCTCGTCGCCCCCGTCACCAGCCACGCCGAGATAATGCAGACCAATGAGGAGGGCAAGATAGCGGCGATGCTCAGCATCGAGGGCGCCGACGTCATCGAGGGGCGCATCGGCATGCTACGCGTCTACTACCGCCTCGGCGTCAGGATGGTCGGCCTCGTCCACAGCCTCCGCAACCTACTCGCCGACGGCGTAGCCGACAACCGCACCAAGGGCGGACTTAGCCGGATGGGCGTAGAGGTCGTCGAGGAACTCAACCGGCTCGGCATGATCGTGGACGTGAGCCACCTCAGCGACGCGGGCTTCTGGGACGTCATGGAGGTCAGCAAGGACCCAGTCGTGGCTAGCCACAGCAACGCCCGCGCCGTCTGCAGCAACTCGCGAAACATGACCGACGAGATGATCAAGGCACTCGCCGAGAGGGGCGGTGTAATGGGTATGAACTTCGCCCCTGATTTCGTACACAAGACGAAGCCAAGCGTCGAGACCCTCGTGGACCACATTAACCACATAGTGGACCTCGTGGGGCCAGAGCACGTGGGGCTAGGCAGCGACTTCGACGGCATCCCCTCCACACCGGTGGGGCTGGAGGACGCCTCCAAGATGCCCGCCATAACCGAGGAACTCGTCAAGCGTGACTACTCGGAGGATTACATCCGTCTCATCCTAGGCGGCAACCACCTACGCCTCATCAAAGAGGTAGTCGGCTGATCCTCAACCNNTAAATCCCCCCCACAGTCCACGCATAGAAGACGCAGGGCCGCAAATGACGATCAACGCTAACACACTTGTACTCATCGCCCTCGGGGGGATGATCGGCGCCGTCCTCCGCTACCTCGTAGGCGGCTTCGTGGGGACGAGCGCCTCGGGGTTCCCAACAGGCACCCTCGCCATCAACTTCACGGGAACACTCATACTCGGCACAATAATGTATCTCTCCGAGTATAGCGCGAGTATCACGCCGGAGACCCGCACCCTGCTGACGGTCGGCATACTCGGCGCCTACACGACCATGAGCACCTTCGGCTACGAGTCCTTCCGCCTCCTAGAGCAGGGGGACAACATGCGCTTCGCCCTCTACTTCCTCGGGACGAACGGCCTCGTCATCGTGGGAGTATTCGTCGGGAAGGTAGTGGCCCAGCGGCTGGCGGGCTTACTCGTATAGAGGCGTCTGGTCAGGCTTTGTCGCCGGCTATGTGTATATTCTGACCCAGCTTGATCATGTACGGGGTCATGAACGTGGTCAGCACGGTCACGAAGCCCACCATCGAATAGAGTGGCACAGTCAAAACACCGAGGTCGTTCCCCGCCTTTATCACTATGAAGGCGAACTCACCGATCTGCGCCATACCAAGGCCCACCCTGACCGCCGTCGTCCAGCTGTAGCCCGAGATGCGCGTCCCGAGAGAGCACCCGATGAACTTCCCCCCGAGCATCGTCAGCGTGATGATGAGGGCGGGGACTATGAAGTCGCCGAAGCTGGTGACGTCCATGAGCGCCCCGACCGAGACGAAGAATATGGCGCCGAAGATCTCCCTTAGGGGTAGCGTCTCCTCAATGAGCTTGTCGGCCCCCTTCCACCCGGCGATTATGACGCCCGCTATGAAGGCGCCGATCGCCACGCTGAAACCGAGAAGATACGCTACGATGCTGAAGGCGAAGCAGACTCCCACCGCCGTGATTACGAGTATCTCGTTGCTCTCCCGTCTCACGTTCTCGATGAAGGGGATAACGAGCCTCCAGCCGACAAGCAGTGAGCCTCCGAGGAAGACGATGATCTTCCCCGCTAGGATGATCAGTTCGCCGATGGGTAGGGAGCCCACAGCGGCGAATGACTGCAGCGTCGCTAGCATCAATACGACGGCGAGGTCCTCGACGATCAGCACCCCGAGCATGATGTCACAGCTGGGCTCCTCAAGCAGTCTCAAATCGTACATGCACTTCGCGATTATCGCCGTGCTGCTGCTGGCGAGAGCCGCTCCTAGGAAGATACTGTTGATTATAGGCCAGCCGAGAAGCCACCCCGTCACGAGGCTGAAGGCAATCATGAGCCCGATCTCGAGGGTGGCGACGATTATGCTGACCCGCCCGAGGGAGACTAGCTTACTGAGCGGGAAGGTCAACCCGATGCCGAAGAGCAGCAGTATCACGCCTATCTCGGCGAGTGCGCCCACCGCCTCCGGCTCCGAAAGGTAGCTAAAAGGTGGCGTATACGGGCCGATGATGATACCTGCGATGATATAGCCAACTACGAGCGGCTGGTTGAGCCTCTTGAAGATGAAAGAGATGACGGCGGCAATGATCAGGATTATCGCGAGGTCCTGTACGAGCAGCGCCTCGTTCATGGGGTGCTCTGCCCAAGCATCGTATTTAAAAATAGTCTAGCCCGTCCCCGGGGTTCTAAGAAACCGGTTTACTCGTCGTCGCCGCCCGGGGGCATGCCGCCGTGGCCGCCTGGGCCACCGGGGCCGCCGCCGCTCTTCGCGGCTACGACGTCGTCGATCCTCAGGATCATGCTGGCGACCTCGATGCTGCTCTTGATCGCCTGCTGCTTGACTACCATCGGCTCGACGACTCCCTCCTTGAGCATGTCGGCGACGCCGCCCTCGAAGACGTTAACCCCCATGCGGAGGCCGTTCTTCTTCTCGTGGGCAGCCTTCATCGCCACCATTGTGTCGAGGAGGTCTAGGCCCGCGTTCTCGGCCAGCGTCCTCGGGATGACCTCGAGGGCATCCGCGAAGGCCTCGATGGCTAGCTGCTCCCGCCCGCCGACCTGACGAGCGTAGCCGCGAACCTCCTTCGCCAGCTCCATCTCGATAGCGCCGCCGCCTGGAACCATCTTGGGCTCCTCGGCAACATCGCTGATTACGTAGAGCGCGTCGTTGAGGCTCCTCTCCGCCTCGTCGATCATCCTCTCCAGCCCTGCGCGGATGAAGATGGCGACGCTCGCGGGGTTCTTGCACTCCTCGACGAAGATCATCTTGTCGTTTCCGACCTTCCTCTCCTCTACGAGACCACAGACACCGAGGTCGGTCTTCTTGAGGTCCTTGAGGTTGTTGACGATCTTGCCTCCGGTCGCCTTGGCGAGCTTCTCCATGTCGCTCTCCTTGAGGCGGCGGGCCGCCATGATGCCGGTCTTCGATAGGAAGTGCTGCGCGACGTCGTCGATGCCCTTCTGGCAGAGCAACACGTTAGCGCCCGAGGCAGAGACCTGGTCGACCATCTTCTTCAGCATCTCGGTCTCCTGGTCTAGGAAGGCCTTGACGCCGTCTGGGGTCTTTATCCTGATCTCTGCGTCGATCTCGGTCTTCTCGATCTCCATCGCGGCGTTGAGGAGGGCGATCTTGGCGTTCTTGAGCTTCTTCGGCATGCCGGCGTGGACGACCTCCTTGTCGACGATGATACCCTTGATCATCTGGGTTTCCTCGAGGCTCTTGCCCTCCTTCTTCACGATCTGGATGTTGTCGACGTCGGCGATCGTCTCACCTCCGCGCTTCTCCACGATCTGCATGACAGCGTCCACGACGACCTCGGAGAGGTGCACCCTGTCGCTGCTCACCGTCTTGCTCCTCATCGAGGTGCTGGCGAGCTTGAGCAGGGTCTCCCTGTCCTTGAGGTCGACTGGGATGGCTACCTTGTTGAGGACCTCCAGCGCCTTGTCCGCCGCCTTGGCGTATCCGCTGATGACTATGCTGGGGTGGATCTCCTGCTCGAGGAGCTCACCGGCCTTCTTCAGCAACTCGCCGGCGAAGACTACGGAGGTGGTCGTGCCGTCACCGACCTCCTTGTCCTGTGTCTTGGCGATCTCTATGATCATCTTTGCCGCCGGGTGCTGTACGTCGATCTCTTCGAGCACCTTGGCGCCGTCGCTGGTGATGGTTATGTCTCCTAGGCCGTCGACGAGCATCTTGTCCATGCCGCGGGGTCCGAGGGTCGTCTTGAGTACCTCGGCTACTATCTGTCCCGCCATCATGTTGCTGCGGCGGGCGTCCCGTCCGCGGCTCCTCTTCGTGTCCTCCTTGAGGACGATTACCTGCTGGTTACCTTGGTATGCCATGTTGATTCACCTACATCATGGGGGGCATGCCACCCATGCCTCCCATGCCACCCATACCGCCCATGCCCTCTGCGCCGGGTGGCGGGCCCTTGCTCTTGGTCGAAGCGATCACGTCGTCGATCTTGAGGAGCATCGTCGCCATCTCGGTGGCGGACTTTATGGCCTGTGCCTTTACGGCCTTGGGCTCGATGACCTCGATCTTCTCCATGTCGGTAATCTCACCCTTGACGGCCTCGACGCCGACCCACTTGTCGCCCTTAGCATGGCGGCTCTGAAGCTCAGCCATTGCGTCTATGGGGTCCATGCCGGCGTTCTCGGCGAGGGTCATCGGGATGACCTCGATGGCGTCCGCGAAGGCGGCTACCGCGAGTCTTTCCCTGCCCTTGAGCTTCTCCGCGTAGGCGCGTAGCCTCCGGGCGATCTCGATGTCGACGGCGCCTCCGCCGGCGACGATCTTGGGCTCCTCGACAACATCCTTTACGACGCAGAGCGCGTCGTGCAGGCTCCTCTCGGCCTCGTCGACGATCCTCTCTGTACCGCCGCGGATGAGTATGCTGACGGCCTTGGGGTTCTTGCAGCCCTCGATGAAGATGAGCTTGTCAGAGCCTATCTTTTTCTCCTCGACCGAGTCGGCGTTGCCGATGTCGGCCGCAGATAGCTCGTCTACGCTGCTGACGACCTTGGCGCCCGTCGCCTTGGCTAGGGCCTCCATGTCGCTCTTCTTGAGCCTGCGTGCCGCCATGATGCCCTCGCGTGCGAGGAAGTGCTGCACCATGTCGTCGATGCCCTTCTGGCAGAGCAACACGTTGACGCCGGCTTTCTTGACTTGTGCGACCATGTCGCGGAGCATCTTCTCCTCCTGGTCGAGGTACGCCTGCATCTCCTCGGGCGACTCGATGCTGATCTTGCTCGTGAACTCGGTCTTCTCGATCTCCATAGCGGCGTCGAGGAGGCCTATCTTCGCCTTCTTGACGAGCTTGGGCATGTCGCTGTGGGCGACCTCCTTGTCGATGACGAGTCCCTTGATGAGGGCGGTGTCAGTCATGGAGCCGCCGGGCTTCTTCTCGACCTTGATCATGTCGAGGTCGACCTTGTAGCCGCCGTTCGCCTCCTCGGCGACCTGCAGCACGGCGTCGACGGCGACCTCTGAGAGGTGACCGCTGTGGCCGCTTACGAGCTTGGTCGACATCGTCGTCTTGGCGACGCGCTTGAGGTAGTCCCTGTCCTTCGGCTTGATCTTTATGGCAATCTCGTCGAGGACCTTCAGCGCCTGCTCCTGTGCCACCCTGTAGCCGTCGATGATGACGGTCGGGTGGACCTTCTTCTCCATGAGGTCGGAGGCCTTGCCGAGGAGCTCGCCGGCGAGCACGACAACCGTGGTTGTGCCGTCGCCGACCTCGTTGTCCTGAGTCTTGCTGACCTCGACCATCATCTTGGCAGCTGGGTGCTGGATGTCCATCTCCTTGAGCATCGTCGCGCCGTCGTTTGTGATGGTGACGTCGCCGAAGCTATCGACGAGCATCTTGTCCATTCCCTTGGGTCCGAGGCTGGTCTTTACCGCCTCGGCTACGATTCTCGCGGCCATTATGTTGTTGCCGCGTGCATCGTTGCCCGTGTTCCTCTCGGTTCCTTCCTTGAGGATGTATATGGGCTGATTTCCGCCTTGTGCACTCATTTTATCACATCTTTATATCCAAGGGGCACACAGTAGACTGTGCTTCCTCGCAAATGGTGCGAATGGGCTCGGCCACAGTGTACCACTTCTGGTTGTAAACCGACAGTTGTATACCGGCTATAATAAAAAACCTTTTGGTCGCCCCGCCCGAGTCAGGTGCTCAGGCTGATGGAGTCCCCGTCACGGCTCAGGATGCCTTCCTTCTCGAGCTCAGTGACCACGTCGCGTACGTCAGAGTCGTTCAGCTTCATGGCCTTACCGATTGCCTCTATCGTGCTGGGGCCGAGATCGACGAGGCGCTGGATTATCTGCTGCTTCCTGCGGTCCAGCTCCTCAACCGCGCCTTGCGCCGCGCCGAGGGCGAGGTTGCGTATGTAGAGCAACCTGGCGCGCCTCTTCTCGAGCCCCTCAAGCTCCTCATCGATCAACTCGACCACCTCCCTGAGCGGCGAGACATCATCGATGTCGAGCTCCTCATCATCGATGTCCTTGACCTGCTCCTCCAGTCTCTCCATGTAGTTGTCCTCCTGAATCCACTGGTGGGGGTTGTTGAAGCTGATCAGCCTCTCGTTGTAGAGGCTGGGGCTGAAGTCTATCTGGAGGCTGTAGAACTTGTTGAGGTGGAAGACGTTCTTGTCTGCGCCGAGGGGGTTTTTCTGTCGCACCACGTCGACGAGCTCGGCGTCCTGTATGACCTTGAGGTGCTTTGCGGCGAGCTGTTGGTTTATGTTGAGTTCATTGCTGAGCCTGAGGGTGTAATCGGGTCCCTCGCTGAGCTTTTTTATTATGTTGCGTCGAACCGGGTTGCCGAGGACGCCCACGACGGCTTCGAAATCCTTCCTCTGCGCCCGCTTCTTGTTCGACACGGTTGTAAACCAGAAGTTGTAGACTNNGCAACTAGCCGAAGATGGACTTCCACCGGGAGGCCTGGCAGCCGCATGACTCGGATTCTGGGCTTGTCTCGGCGACCGTGTCGAGGAGAGCCTGCCCCGTCGGCCTCGCCCACTTTGCCTGGAAGTCGCTGAACGCCATCTTGCCCTCCCATGTCGTGGAGACGCAGCCCTCCCCATAGTTGGAGACTACTTCAACGCAGGCGTAGCAGGCCCCTATCTCGCGGGCGAAGAAGACCTCGGGCACGAGATTCATCGTGACAACGTCGATCCCCGCGTTAGTGTACCTGATCCTGATCTCGTCGGGTGACTCGAGGTGGGGACCCTCGGCGACACCCACGACGCCGCGCTGGAAGACACGGGGGAAGCCCGCCTTCTTCACGTTCATGTACAGGCTACGGCTCAACTCGGGGCAGAACGTCTGGTGGAGGCGGTAGCTGACCCTCTCCCCCTCGACGCCCTTGGACTCGAGCGCCCTGAAGAAGCCCTGGCTCCTCTTCGTCGTGTAGTCGACGAAGCCGTCGGGGATGACGGCGTCGGCCGGGTCGAGGAGCCTGTTCGACGAGCCGCATAGGGCGGTCCCGAGTATCTTCTTCACACCCGCCTTCCAGAGGACGTAGAAGACGCGCTCACCCGCGCTGTTGGGCTCGGTGTTGCGTATCGCCCTCATTATACCGTGGAAGGGGACGCTGAGGAACTCGCGCCCGTTTACCTTAGCGTGTGTAAAAGGCGCAGAGGGACCGAAGGGCGTGTCGTAGACGACGTCCTTCGTTATTACCTCGACGCCCGGGAAGTCTTCGGGGAACTTGGCGTTCATGTTGGCGGAGCCGCCGATCACGGCGATGGCAACTCGTGGGATGTCACTCATGGACGCGTATTCCGCCCCCGCGTGATTAAAACATTGCCCGCGCGCGGGGAAAACGTAAAAAATACGACCCCGATGGGAATATCCTCCAAAACCTTTAAATTTGTGATTTTTAGGGTTGTAATATTCCTAACGGGGTTTAAGTTACCCATTTTTGATTACCATCAATACTAGTAAATGCTATAGCGCCACATACTTATCGAGTCGCCTATAGTATGTACGTGGGTAAAGATTAAATACTAGTGGCGAAGTGATGCCATACTCTATGGGTCCGTGGAACCCCATTCCGAAAATAATCGGGATATTCCGCGAAGAACGCAGGGAAAGGGAAAAACATTGATAGTTAAAACGGAGCAGGCGACAAACGGCGATTCGTGCCCAGAGTGTGGATCAAAGAATCTCATTATCGATAACGACACTGGTGAGAAGATATGTGGGGGATGTGGACTCGTCATGGCGGACAACCTCATGAACGACGGTCCAGAGTGGAGGGCCTTCAGCCAGGACGAGAGGGAGAGCCGCAGCCGCGTAGGCATGCCCCTAAGCTTCTCAGTCCACGACAAGGGACTTAGCACAATGATCGGGCAGGTAGGCAAGGACGCCTTCGGCCGCACCATACCCAGTAAGACCATGTTCCAGATGCTCCGCCTCAAAAAGTGGCATATAAGGAGCAGCTACCAGAGCAGCGTCGACCGTAACCTCAGCCATGCCATGACCGAACTCAGCAGACTATGCGACAAGCTCCACATCCCTAAGCAAGTCAAGGAGCGCGCCGCGGTCATCTATAGGAAGGCACTCGAGAAGGGCCTCGTCAGGGGCCGTAGCATCTCGGCAATCGCCGCCGCAAGCCTCTACGCCGCGTGCCGCGCAACCGGCACACCCAGAACCCTGCGCGAACTCGCACGTGTCTCAACGATCGATAAGAAGGACCTCGCCCGCTGCTACAGGCTACTCCTCAGGGAGTTAACTATACAAATGCCGATCCCGAAGGCACAGTACCGCGTTCCCAAGATCGCCGCCAAGGTCAACATCGGCGAGAGGACACAGCAGACAGCGGTCAACCTCCTCGAGCAGGCCGAGAAGAAGCGTACCACCGCCGGTAAGGACCCGATGGGACTCGCCGCAGCAGCGCTCTACATCGCCTGCGTCATGAACGAGGAGAAGAGAACGCAGAAGATGATCGCGGACGCCGCGGGCGTCACCGAGGTCACCATCAGAAAC
>DUKA01000077.1 GCA_013329615.1 Candidatus Bathyarchaeota archaeon | reverse complement strand
TTGCCGAGGGGCTGGCTGTTCCAGTGGCTGTGGGCGAGGCGCCCCTCACGCAGCACCGAGGCGAAGGCGCCGGGGAGGTCCTCGTGCCCCATCAGCACGTGACCCACCTCAGGGTTGAGACCCACCATCGCGTGCCCATCCTTCAGCAGCTTCACGTTCTCCTTGTGCTTGAGCAGCGCCTCGACGTTCCTCGCGAAGAGCAGCCCGTTCGCCGTGTTCCTGTAGATGTTGTTACCGCGGGGCTCGTAGGGTTTTGGCTCCATGGCGACGCGCATTCCGGGGACCTCATCCATCGCCTCCGCGACGGCGCCCTCGAAGCGGCTCCACATACCATAGTAGTCGTGGCCGAACGGGTTCTCGTACCCGTCGATCCCCGGCCAGATGACGCAGACGTCGGTGCCCAGATCCTTGTTGAGGCGTAGGCTCTCCTTGAGGCGGTCCGTCGCGAGCTTTTTCACCTTGGCGTCGGGGTTGCTTAGGCTACCGAACTCGAACTGCCTGTCGAAGAAGAGCATCGGGATGCAGGTGATGAGCTTGATGCCTGTCTCCTTCTCAAGAGCCTTGTAGAGGTGGACGTTGTCCCCGTTGACCTCGTTGGGGTAGTGTGCCTCGACGCCTAGGCTGGAGTCGATGATGCCCGCGTCCTTCATCGCCTTTATCTTCTCAATGCAGTCCGCGATCGTGCCCTTCTCGACGTATGAGTCGTGGAATCGCCCCCCTCCGGGGTAGAAGTACCAAACGCCGAGGCTGAATCGCGGCTTGAGCTTTGCGCCTTTGAGGTGCCTTAGCATCTCTTCGGGGCTTCTCTCCAGTTTCTGGGGTCTGAGGTCTAACATGGGTTGAAGGTGGTTGAGGGTGTTAAACAGTTTTCCGGGTCACTGGGAGAATGTGCCGCGGAGGTCGACGCTGAGCCTGTCCTGCAGCCTCTGTAGCCTCCGGTACTTCTCCACGTTCCCCGGGTCGGGTTTGGAGCGGGTCGCCTCGTCTAGGTGGACGAAGGAGTCGGTGATGTCCGAGATGGAGCCGCCGTTTCTCGTCCAGAGGGATTGAAGGGCTGCGCCGTATGCGGCGCCCTCGTCCACTTCGAGGCGGACGGTCTCAACGCCGAAGACGTCGGCGCACATCCTCCTCCACGCCCGGTTTCTAGAGCCGCCACCCGTGAGGCGCACCTCCCCCGGCTCTATACCCATCTCCCTTAGGCGGTTGAAGCCGAAGTTGAGACCCATCGTCGCGCCCTCCATCGGGGCGCGCGCGAGGTTGCCCGAGGCGAGGTTCCCGGGGGTGAGCCCGTAGAGGACGCCCTTGCCGTCTGGGACGTTCGGCGTCCGCTCCCCAGTCAGGTACGGCAGCAGGAGCACGCCGTTCGAGCCGACAGGCGTCGCCTTCACCGCCTCCTCCAACTCGTCGTAGCTCAGGCCGAGCAGCCCTCTCACAGCCTCGGTGGCGACGGTTACGTTCATCGTGCAGGCGAGTGGGAGCCATGCCCCCGTCGAGTCGCAGAAGGCGTGTGCCTCGCCGAGTGGGTCCACGACGGGCCTCCCCGAGTAGGCGTAGATAGTGCCCGATGTGCCGAGGCTGACTGAGACAATGCCCGACTTGGTATTTCCCGTCCCAATGGCGCCCATCATGTTGTCGCCGCCACCCGCGCTCACGAGCGTGCCCTCGGGCAGTCCGAGCGCCTCCGCCGCCTCCCTCCTCAGCATGCCCGCGGGCTCTCCCGAGGACTGTATCTCCGGGAGCTTCGCCATCAGGGAGGGGTCGATGGCGTCGACGACCTCCCTCCTCCACCTCCGCGTCCTAACGTCCATGAGGGCGGTCCCCGAGGCGTCCCCCGGCTCCATAATCGCCCTGCCCGTGAGCCAGAAGTTGAGGTAGTCGTGTGGGAGGAGCGCGGTGGCGAGGCGCGCGAAGTTGGCGGGCTCGTGCCTCCTGAGCCAGAGAATCTTGCCGGCCGTGAAGCCGGGGAGTATAGTGTTGCCAGTGAGCTTCACGACCTCTTGGACGCCGCCGAGGCGCTCTATGAGCCACCTGCATTCCTCGGCGGTGCTTGTGTCGTTCCAAAGCTTCGTGGGGCGGATGATTTTGCCCTCCCCGTCGAGTGGTACGAATCCATGCTGCTGCCCGGAGACGCCGATGCCCTCGATCTTGCCCTCGACCTTCGCCTGTGTGAGCGCGTCCCTGATCGCCTTTGTCATCGCCTCTACCCACGTCGACGGGTGCTGCTCACGATGACCCGGTGGAAGCCCCTCGATAAGCCCGTAGCCGACGTAGCCGCTACCGACGACCCTACCGTCCCCACCGTCGACGACGACTGCTTTCGTCCCCTGCGAGCCGCAGTCGACGCCCACAAAGAAACCCTCTCCGCCCATCGATCAACCCTTCCCACAGGTTGCCTAAGAATCCGAGGGTTAGTCACCCTAGGTTAATGTATTCTCTTTCGCCTATCCAACAGTATGCGTGCTAGGATCTCGGTGAGAATAGACGAGCTGCTAAGGCAGAGAATGCGAAGCATACGCATAAACTGGTCCGAATACATACGCGAAGCCGTCAAAGCCAAGCTTCACGAAGAGGAGTTGAAACGTAGAATCGATGAGGTGAATGAAATCACCGAGGCGAGTACTGGTGTATGAAGTGGTGCTGCTGAGATAAGAAAACGTCACGATGCGATGAACTCGACAAACTGATAACTATAATCCACTTACCTTCTGGTAGGTGTACTATTTGGCGCGACACGCCGAGCTAGCGGAGCTGCAGTTACCCGAATTCGGCACCCCCACAGTGGAGCCGGCCATCCCCCCCGAAACCTACCTCGAAAGGATAAAGACACTCCGCGAGAAGGCACGAGGGAAGGGGTTCGATTCCTTCGTCGTCTACGGTGACAGGGAGCACTTCGCGAGCATCACGTGGCTCACCGGGTATGACCCGCGCTTCGAGGAGACGCTTCTAGTCATCGATCTGAAGAAGGATTCCAAGCCTCTGCTGGTCGTGGGCAACGAGGGCAAGGGCTACACCGCCATCAGCCCCATCGAGAAGAGGCTCCGCATAGCCCTCTACCAGAGCTTCAGCCTCGTCAGCCAGCCACGGGGGGAGAGCAGGCCTCTTAAGCAGATACTTCGCCTCGGCGGTGTCAAGAGGGGCGGCAGGGTCGGCGTCGCCGGGTGGAAGTACTACACAGACGTCGAGGTAGACGACCCCGAGCAGACGCTCGAGATACCCAGTTACATCGCGGACACGCTCAGGCGGATGGCAGGAAAAGGGAACGTGACCAACGCGAATCGGCTCCTCATCCACCCCACGGAGGGTATACGCGCCGTTAACGACGTCGATCAGCTCGCCTTCTTCGAGTATGCCGGCACATACACGAGTCAGGCGCTACGCGACGTCCTCTTCGGCGTCCGCCCCGGCATGACCGAGCACGAGGTGGTGCGCCTCATGAAACTAAACGGGCTGCCGCTGAGTTGCCACCTCATGCTGAGCGCGGGGCCCCGCGCCTCTATGGGGCTGCCAAGCCCGAGCGATCGTGTGATGAGGAGGGGGGAACAGTTCACCACCGCCTACGGGGCGTGGGGGTGCCTAAACTCCCGCGCCGGCTTCCTAGTCGAATCCGAGGTGGAGCTGCCCAAACAGATCAGGGACTACGTGCCGAAGCTGGTCGCGCCGTACTTCGAGGCAATCGCGGCGTGGTACGAGAAGCTCAGGATAAAAGCGACGGGCGGCGACTTGTGGAAGGCGGTGCATGGCAGGATCGGCGACCCATTCTACGGCGTCCACCTCAACCCCGGCCACCTCACCAGCCTCGACGAGTGGCTAAGCAGCCCGAGCTACGAGGGGTCGAAGGAGAAGCTGGTCTCGGGCATGGCTGTTCAGGTTGATGTCATCCCGGGCACCGGTACGAAGTACTACACGTCAAACATCGAGGACGGGCTCTGCCTCGCCGACGCCAAGTTGCGCAGCGAGATCGAGGAAAAGTATCCCGAGGCTTGGGGGCGCATGCAGATGCGCCGCGATTTCATGGTCGACCAACTCGGCCTAAAACTCGCCCCCGAGGTGCTACCCTTCAGCAACATCCCCGCCTACCTGCCACCATACATCCTCTCGCCCCACATGGCGATGAGGATGGCATAGCATATCGACTGTTTTTTATGCGGGAGCCGCCCACTGAGACGGCATGCAGGGCGTAATAGGTGTATACGCGCGGGAAGACGTCGGCAAGAGGAGCCTCTATACCCTCTACGGCGTACAGCACCGGGGACAGGAGAGCGCCGGAATAGCAGCCGCGGGCGACAGGAGCCTGAGGGTCTGGAGCGCCGCCGGCCTCGTGTCACGGGTCTTCGACGAGCGATACGCCCCATTCAACCACCCCGACGACTACATAGTCGTCGGATGCGCCTCGGGCGAGGACGTCACCGGCGGCCTAACCCCACTCATCCTGGAGACGGAGAGATACAGGATCGCCCTGACGCTCGACGGCTACCTCCCCAAGAAGCCGGGGGACTCTAACGAGAAGGCTTTCTTCGACGTCCTCAAGGCGAAGCTGGAGGGCACGAGCATCGTCCCAGCCCTCAGGGAGACCATGTGGAGCCTGCCCACCGCCTACTACAGCCTCGTCGCCGCGGTCCTCGACAAGAAGGATAACCATAGCATTCTCTTCGCGGCGCGTGATCCGCGTGGCGTGAGGCCGCTGCACGTTGCGAGGAGCAAGGATAAGCTCTTCGTGGCGAGTGAGTCGGCGCCCGTCGACGTCTTGGAGGGCATGGGTGAGGTCTTCGATGATCGCAGGGACGTCGTCCCGGGCTCCCTCATCTACATCAGCTCCGAGGGCATCAAGGAGGAGCAGGTCCTAGAGCCGTGCCCCGCGCACTGCGCCTTCGAGTGGGTTTACTTCGGCCGTCCCGACTCCGTCATGGAGGGCAAGAGCGTCCACGTGGCGAGGAAGAACCTCGGACACGCACTCGTGAAGACACACGGCCTGAAGAAGAAGTACGGCGTAGAGAATGGGCCGAGGAAGGATCTCGCCGTCATACCTGTCCCTGACTCCGGCAGGAGCGTGACGACAGGTGTCGCCGAGGGTCTCGGCGTCCCAGCCGACGAGGGCATAATAAAGAACGCCTATCTCGGCCGTACCTACTTGATCTACGACCCTAACTTCCGCAAGACCGCCTCAGACCTCAAGCACAACGTCATACGCGCCACCGTGGGCGGGAAGAAGGTGGCCATATGCGACGACAGCATAGTCAGGGGCACGGTCAGCGAGTCCGTGGCGAAGAACCTGCGTAAGGCGGGCGCCACGGAAGTAGACTTCCTGGTGAGCTATGCCCCCATATTCTACCCCTGCTTCAGCGACCCGGCCGACAAGCCCCTCGCAGCGAAGCCCTTCAAGGGGAAGAGCGTCGAGGAGATAGGCAACCTTGTCGCCGAGAACCTGCCGAGCATCGACCACGTCCTCTTCAACACGCCCGAGAGCATCGTCGAGTCGATAGGGCTACCTAAGCAGCACGTTTGCACTTATTGCATAACGGGCGTCGACCCATTCAAGGGCAAGGATTAGAGTGCGTATCCCTTCCCCTTCACGGGGGGCACAGCGTTGTCGTGCATCCTCTTGAACATTTCTGGGTGCTCCGTGTGTACGGGGAAGACCTTCTTGGGGCGTATCCTCTCTATCGCCTCGGCGAGCTCCCCCCTGCTTATGTGCCCCGAGGCGTGGAGCTGCACGTGCTCCAAGCCGAAGTGACTTATCCAGTTCTTCAGCACAGTGCCCTCCGCCTCGTCCTCGCTGAAATGCTCGCTCATGCTGTAGATGAAAGGGGTGCCCCTCTCGGGGCGGAGGTCTATCAGCTCTGTCAGGCCGGTGAAGTCGATGTTGACCATGTAGGCGCCGGGCTCCCTCTTGAGCTCGGCGGGGGTGATCATCTTGTCTAGGAAGGGGCGCTCCCACCTGAAGTAGTCGCTCTCGTCGTAGCTGCCGCTCTTCTTGCGTCGGTAGTAGACGGCGATGCCGTCGTCCTTTATGGGGTCGGGGAGGTCGAGGTGCTCGTCGTGTATGAGCTTGGTGAGGAGGTGCGCCGTCTTCGGGGCTACGACTATCTTTCTGTCACATCCCGTGGCAGCGGCGTAGAAGTTGCGGAGCCTGTCCATGTCGCGTGGGCCGTGCGTGTAGATTATGAGCCTCTTTTTGTGGTGGGGGTCGCCGCAGACCCTGGCGATGCCCGCTGCCACCTGCTGCTCGCTGAGGTTCTGCCTGTGGTCGTCTGGGGCGACTCGCGTCCCCTCGGTTATCATGGCCCTCGGCTTCACCTCAGCGGCGGCCTCTATGAATTCCTCCGTCATGTCGGCCTTGGGGCCGTGTGTCCTCATGTCGCCCGTGTAGATGATGGCTCCCTCGGAGGTGTAGATGACGAAGCCGTAGGCGCCGGGGATGCTGTGGTCGACGTGTATCGGGCAGACGTCTATGGCGCCGATGCTTATCCTTGCGCCGGTTCTGAATGTGTGGTAGGCGTGTTCGCCGAGTCGGTTCTGGCTGGTCTCCTCTGAGGCCTCCATGAACAGCTTTGTGCCCGCCCCGGTGTAGACGGGTATCTTTGGGTCGACGAAGCCTAGGTGGCCGACGTGGTCGCCGTGTGCGTGGCTGATTATTATGCCGTCGAATTTGGGTTCCCCGTACTTGAGCTCTGTCTCGCCAAGCATTTCCTCGGCGTAGAGCCCCTCGACCTTTGGGAGTAGGTCGAACTCGAAGTAGTCCTTGAGGCCGGTGATGCCGCGTGGGGCTAGGTAGCCGGTGTAGTAGTCGGCTCCGCAGGTGAAGCTCTTCCCGAAGTCGAGCCAGACCCTCGTGTCACCGTCTTCGAGGAGTATCTTGTTTCCGCCTACCTCTCCGACGCCGCCGAGGAACCTGAGCCCGACCATCATGGAGTCTCAGGCGTTTCTGTTATTTAGGCGTTGAATGTGTCGCAGGGGATATAACGGGGTCTGCGCCATGTGGGGGCATGGGAGCACCTAGGGTCGTCGCCGTAGTGGGCTTCAAGGCGGCTGGGAAGACGCGCGTAGTCGAGGCGCTGGTCGCGGAGCTGACGCGCAGGGGGCACAGGGTCGGCACGCTGAAGCACACGGCGGAGGATATGCCTCTCGATAAGGAGGGGACGGACACCTACCGTCACGCGGAGGCGGGCGCCGTATCGTCGGCGATCCTCTCCGACAACCGTACCGCAATCTTCCTCAGGCGTGCTATGAACCTGCAGCGCGCCGCTGATGCCCTCGGTGAGGTCGACTTCATAGTGCTCGAGGGATTCAAGACCATCGACGTTGCGCCCCGCATCATCGTGCCGAGGGGGGCCGAGGAGGTGTCGAAGCTCCGTATCGGCGTAGAGATCGCCTCAGTCGACGTCGATGGGAAGGTGCCCGAGGCGGGCGATCTGCCGGTCGTCCCGGTCGGCGACCCCGGTGGGCTCGCTGATATTGTGGAGGCGCGTGCCTACCCGCTTCTCGCGGGGCTGAACTGTAAGGCGTGTGGCTTCAAGACCTGCGGCGAGATGGGCGTGGCGATACTCGCCGGTGAGACAGAGGCGGCGAAGTGCGTCAAGTATGGCGGCAAGGTGGTTCTGCGCGTCGACGGCTCCGTCGTCGCCTTGAACAAGTTCACGGGTAGCGCCCTCGCCAACGTCATCCTCGGCTTCCTCAAGACACTGAAGGGGAGCGAGTCGCCGCACAGGGTCGAGCTCGAGTTTGAGGTGAGGGGCGACGCCTGAGGAGCTTCACATCTGCGTGGATAGCAACGAGGCGAGCGCCCGCAGGGACATCCTGAACTATCTGCGCCTCAGCGGCGTTGTGGTGGACGTCCAGAGGCTCACCGTCTGCGACTACGTCGTCTCCGATAGGGTTGGGGTTGAGCGTAAGGATGTTGGCGACTTCCTCGGGAGCATGAAGGACGGGCGCCTCTTCAGCCAGGCGAAGGCGATGGTCGAAGCATATGAGAGGCCGGTGCTCATCCTCGAGGGGCAGGTGAGCCGCGCTTTGAAGAGGAGTGCGATGAAGCCCGCCGCGGTCTACGGGGCGCTTAGTAGCTTAGCCCTTGACTACGGGATCGCCGTGTTGCCCACGGAGGACACGGACTCGACGGCGGTGCTCCTGCAGCGCCTCGCCTACCGTGAGCAGGGGAAGGACAACAGGGCCATCCAGCTTCGGAACGTGGACAGGAGCCTGCCGCTGAACAAGCAGCAGCTTTTCCTTCTCTCCGGGTTCCAGCAGATCGGGACCACGTCGGCGGAGGACCTTCTCGATAAGTTCGACACACCGCTCCGGGTGATTGAGGAACTTGCCTCGGCGGAGGTTCACGTCTCACCGTCGGGGAAGACGAAGAAGCTCACGGGGCCGCTGGCCGAGGTCGGCGGGATCGGCCCCACCATCGTGGAGTACGCTCAGACGTTGCTAAAGAGCAGCTACAGGCAGGCGTGCGCCGAGAACCCTGATTAGTATTGTATGCCCTCGCGGGCGACGAAGGTGGAGGGCGCCTTGATCTCCTTGACCTCGTTGACGAAGTCTGCCCTGTCTATGAGTTTCTGGGGGGTGTATCTGCCCGTGAGTACGGCGTCTGTGGTCTCGGGGAGCTTGTCGAGCAGGGCGAGTACGTCGGCGGTGTCTACGATGTTCATGTGTGCGGCGAGGCAGACCTCGTCGAGTATGAGGAGTTCGGGCGGGTGGTCGCCCTTGATGACCCTCTCGGCGTACCTGAGTGCCTCGGCTGCGACTCCCTTATCCTCCTCCGACGGGCGGCGTACACTCGCCTTGAATCCGCCTATCCTGACCTCGTCTCCGCCCTTTGGCGCCTTTATCCAGCCCTGTCTGCCGAATTGGTGTATCTCGTAGTTTGGACCTAGGAGTTTGGCTGCCTTGTATTCGCCTGTCTCCTTCCAGTGTTTCAGGAACTGGATGACTATGACGTGGTGGCCGTGGGCGACGCTTCGGAGGGCGATGCCGAGGCTGGCTGTGGTCTTGCCTCCTCCTGTGCCGTAGTAGAGGTATATATGGCCCATGTTGGTCACCCGCAGACCTCGCAGCCCTCTATGGGGCGGCCTCCAGCGTATTCGGCTTCAGCTGTGGCGACCTTTGGTTCGCCTCGTGACTCTACCCCTAGGTTTAGGACTTGTGTGCCCTTGCTACCGTAGCGGTAGACTGTGACGCCCTTGCAGCCGAGCTTGTGGGCGAGGCGGTAGACGCCTTCGACGGCGTTTATGCTTGCGTCTTCGGGGAGGTTGACTGTTTTGGAGACGGCGTTCTCGGTGTGGCGCTGCCATGCTGCCTGTATTTTGACGTGCCACTCGGGAGCTATGTCGTGTGCTGTGACGAATAGGCGGCGCACGTCATCTGGGATGCCTTCAATATCCTTGATCGTGCCATGCTGCACTATCTTCTCGAGTGTATCGCCGCCGTAGAAGCTGCGGTCCTTCGCCATCTGCTCGAAGATTGGGTGTAGCTCGAATAGGCGTGCGCCTTCTAGGACGTGGCGCATGAATGCGACTGCGAAGAGTGGCTCGACGCCTGATGAGCAGCCGGCGATTATACTTATGGTGCCCGTGGGGGCGACTGTGGTGACTGTGGCGTTGCGGCGCGCCTTGTATCTGCCCTTCCAGATGCTCTCCGGGAAGTTGGGGAAGCTGCCACGCTTGAGTGCGATTTGCTCGGAGGCCTTGCCCGCCTCCTCATTAACAAAAGCACCGACCTCGTCCCCTATCTCAACCGCCTTATCCGAATCGAAGGGTACGCCGAGGATTATGAGGAGGTCCGCGAAGCCCATGACGCCGAGGCCGATCTTCCTGTTGGCGCGGGCAATCGCGTCTATTTCCCTCAGCGGGTAGGTGTTGGCGTCGATTACGTTGTCTAGGAAGTGGACAGCAGTGTGGACGGTCTTGCGGAGCTTTTCGTAGTCAATTTTTCCATCTGCCACCATCTTTGCGAGGTTTATGCTGCCGAGGTTACATGACTCGTATGGGAGAAGCGGAACTTCACCGCAAGGATTCATGGACTCGATTGCGCCTACGGCGGGTGTGGGGTTGTAGCGGTTGACCTCGTCTATGAAGACGATGCCGGGGTCTCCGCTGCGCCACGCGTTGTCCACTAGGCGGTCCCAGACGTAACGGGCGCTGATACGCTTCACCGGCTTCTTTGTTCGCGGGTTGATGAGGTCGTAGTCGGCGTTCTCCTCGACAGCGTGCATGAAGGCGTCGGTGACGGCGACGCTTGTGTTGAAGTTGGTGAGGGTGCCGGGGCGGTTCTTTGCGGCGATGAAGTCGATGATGTCGGGGTGGTCGACGCGTAGGATCGCCATCATTGCGCCGCGTCTGCGTCCGCCGGCTTTGATGACTTCGGTTGCGGAGTCGAATATCCTCATGAAGCTGACGGGGCCCGAGGCGACGCCCATGGTAGTCTTTACTACGTCTCCCTTGGGGCGTAGCCTGCTGAAGTCGAAGCCGACTCCTCCACCGGTCTGCTCGATTAGCGCCATGTTTTTGAGGCTGGTGAATATGCCTTCTAGGCTGTCTTCGACGGGTAGGACATAGCAGGCGCTGAGGGCGAAGCCTGTTTTTGTGCCGGCGTTGAAGAGTGTGGGGCTGTTTGGAAGGAACTCTAGACGGCTCATGGCTGTGTAGAATTCCTTGGCGGATGCTGCGTGGTCTTCGCCGTAGAGTTTGTCGGCCTCGGCGACAGCCTTGGCGACGCGCATGAACATCCCCGTCGGCGTCTCCATGAGGTTGCCCTTCTCGTCCTTGAGGAGGTAGCGCTTCTCCAGCACCTCCATGGCGTTGACTGTGAGTTTTGGTTCGTCGAGGATGCCGAGTTCGCCGCGTAGGGCGCGTAGCTCGGCTTTCTTTGTGCGGTATGTTTGGTAGTCGTCGGCGACTCGTGGGTGGCCGGATTCGTGGAGTGTCTCGACGACGATGTCTTGGATGTTTTCGACGCCGGGGACCGTGTGGGGGTAGAGTTGGTTGAGTTTTTCGACGGCTTTGTCGCTTATGATTTGGGCGGGGTCTCCGTTGCCCTCGACGGCGAGTAGCGCCTTGTAGATGGCGTTCGTGATCTTGGTCTGGTCGAAGTCGACTAATCTGCCGTCTCTCTTCTTTACCCGCGTCACCGGCATCGGCGTTTCACGGTATTGGGTTTGGTGATGGGGGTATTAGAATCGTGAGGTGGGGTTGAAGGTGGAGGGGCGGGTGTTACTGCTTAGAGTAGAGGTCGAGTGGGGTCTGCCCTGTGAGTTTGGACTCTTTGATGAGGAAGTCGCGTAGCTCGTTCTCGTCTTTGAATATGCGTGTGCTGTACCATTCGAAGAATGGGCTGGGCTCATATGGATAGTAGACGTAGACGAGTTTTGCGAGGCTCTTGGCGTAGACCATCTCGCACATGACGCCGGCGCTTATGCTCTGGCGCGGGTGGTAGACGACTACTAGGTGGCTGTTCTCTATTATCTTGTAGTCACTGTCGATGATCTGAAAGCGCAGGTTCTTTACGGCTGCCTCGACCTCGGCGGTGTCTAGGATGACCTCCTTGGGGCCGTCGCGGTACTGTATCTTGACTGGGATGCGCGTGGGGCGGGGCTCGCCGAGGTCGATGGCGGTGTTTAGGGCGTCGCGCCACGACTCTACTATCTCCCAGTCCTTGATCATGATGGGGTCGTAGACGATGTAGTAGTCCTTGAGGGAGGCGGCGAACTTGGTGAAGCGCTTGAAGGCATCCTCCTCCTCGCCGGTGATGGGGTGGCTGAGGTAGAACTTCTCTTTGCGTGGGTTGTAGATGAGGTCGTGCAGGAAGTCGGGGCCGTTCTCGTATGCGACTATCTGTACCTCCTTGCGTGGGGTGAATCCTCGTGCCTGCTCGTAGACGTCGGCCATCTCCTCGCGGCGCCAGTTGGCGATCTCGCCGAGGGTATAGCGGTGGTCGCTCCACTGTGGGTCGGCTGCGAGGCGCTCGCGAACGCGTATGATGTCGTCGAATACGACTATGAAGAGGTCGGGGTCGAGGCGCTCTACGTCGCCATGGTCTAGTCCCTTGAAGCGATTGCCCTTCCACTCGAAGTGGTGGGGGGTGCTGATTATGTGTACTCCGGGGTGGTCCTTGATCTCGGCCTCAATACGTGCGACGGCTGCCTCGCGGAGGGCGTCCATCTTCTCGGGCTGGCTGTCGTAGAAGTCGAGTATGTTGAGCTTGCTGAGGTTTGTGCCTTCGGCCTTTGCCTGGTCGACGATGTACTGGAAGAGGTGGTAGTAGTGGAAGCTTGCCTTCTCCTTCATCTTTGTAAGCATCTCGTCGCGGCCGTTGCCGGGGGGGCCGGTGCAGACGATGACACGCCGAAGCGACATGGCTGATGTGTAGGCTAAGCGCACTTTTATCTCCTTATCCTAGATTCGAAAAAAACGTCGATATATTTTCAATATTATACAATACTGGTTATTGTGTCAACTACGTTACCAGTGTAAGGGTCAATGTAGATATCGATGCCATAGGGGTTACCCCCGAGCATGTAAAAACAATCCACTCTCCATACGAGTTGTGGAAATAGGGTAAGACGTGCATGATACCTCTCTAGAATTGGGGGAGCAAGACTCAGATGGCCGGCGTTTGGTAAATTCTTATTCATGTAATCACTTGCGGTGAGAAATGCCGTTTCAGCCGTGATGGTTACTCGCTCACGATCAAGATAATCGATATAATTTAACGTAAGAGTCCCGCCTAGAACGATGGCAACTCCGATGAAGACTATTGCCAAGCCAGTCTTCTGCATCTGATCATTGTATTGATTTTTCTCTATCTTTATTTTTCTATTGGATGTAAGTTTTTTGTTTATGATCCAATCTATCTAGGTAATGCGTCGGCCTCCGATGTCATCGTTGGGAAGTTATTTCTATTCGGGGGGTCGATTCACTAAAAGTGGCGTAGCATGTCGTTCTATGAGCCTCTGAGGTCGTTTGAGCTTCACATGCCGAGCAGGGTACTGTTCGGCATCAACTATGTCGAGAAGATAGGCGTCGAGGCGAAGCGCTTCGGCGCAGCGAAGGTTCTTGTGGTGACGGATAAGGGCGTCTCGAGGACGGGGGCGCCGGAGAGGGTCAGGACACTGCTAGCAAAGGAGGGACTTAGCGTCGAGGTCTGGGACAACGCGGAAACGGAGCCCAGCATAAGCAGCGTCGTTGGGCTCCGAGACCACATCGCGAAGGGGGGCTTCGACCTGCTCGTGGGGCTTGGCGGGGGGAGCTGCATGGACATGGCGAAGGCCGCCGCGGTCCTCAACCGCAACGAGGGGGACCCCGAGGACTACTTCGTCGGGGGCAAGAGGGAGTTCGCGAAGCCGGGGATGCCTTGCATAACCATACCTACGACGGCGGGGACGGGGGCGGAGATAACGTGGGACGCCGTCGTCAAGGACAAGACGGGCATCAAGGCCGTCTTCGAGCACGCCTACATCATGCCGACGCTCGCCATCGTCGACCCCACAATGTCGGCGAGCATGCCCCCGAGGCTCACCGCTTCCTCCGGCATCGACGCCCTAAGCCACGCCATAGAGTCGAGCCTCACCAAATTCACGAATCCTATAACCTTCGCCCTCGCCCTACAGTCCATCCAACTCATCTCCGCCAACCTGCGCACCGCCGTCTACCAACCCAACAACCTCGAGGCACGCTACAACATGGCCCTCGCTACCCTCACCGAGGCGTTCTCGGAGATGAACGCAGGGGACATCGAGGCGCACGGCTTCGGCCACCTCATCGGCTCCGTCTACAGGATACCCCACGGAATAGCCTGCGGCCTCGCCCTCCCACACGCCATGGAGCACAACATAGTCGTCTCCCCCGACAAACTCGCCGCGATAGCCGAGGCGATGGG
>DUKA01000134.1 GCA_013329615.1 Candidatus Bathyarchaeota archaeon | reverse complement strand
GCCGATGGTTTCGCCGTGTTTTTCGGCGGCGTATATCTTGAGGGGGACGGGTAGGCGGGCGTCGCGGTAGTGGAGTGCGCTCAGCCTCGCGTAGTCCTGCTTTGTGCCCTCGCGTATGGTGATGTCTCTGGCGGCGGTGCATGTGGGGGCTTCGCGGTTCTCCGCGTATGTGGCTGTGACTTGTTCCCCCCAGCCCTTGCGGATGGTGGTTGAGGGGTTTAGGTCCTCGGCGAGGTCGGTGTGGCTCGTGGCGGCGATTAGTGTTGCGCCGCTTCGGCGTGCCTGCTTCTGTATGTTGTAGGCGACGACTGCGGCGGTTGTTCGGTCGAGTGTGCTGCAGAACTCGTCGGCGAGCCAGAACTTTTTCCCGGAGTCGATGAGCTTGGCGATGCGGTAGCGGTACTTCTGCCCGTCGCTGAGCTCCGGGTATCTTCGGAGGAAGAGGTAGGCGTCGTTCAGCCCGACTCGGCTTAGTAGGCTGAGGGCGTCCCTGAAGGTGGCGCCGAGGGTGTCGATGATGGGCTTCTCGGTGTCGACCGTGACCTCGGAGATGTCGACAGCTTTTTCGCCTAGGTCTTCTCGTAGGGCGCGGAGGAGGATGGATTTGCCGGAGCCGGATTCGCCGGTTATGTAGACGACGTCGCCCTCGTGGAGCCTTACCTCGAAGTCCCTGAGGAGTGTTTGCTCCTTCTCGTCGTCCAATCCGAGGCCGAACGCCTCCGCGACCTTGAATGTGCGGGGGGTCAGCTCGACGCCTGTCTTGAAGCTGACGTCGTAGACGTAGCAGCCGCGCTTGGAGTCGTACCTGCGGGGCTTGACGCGTGCCCTTATCACTGGCTGCGCCCCCAGACGGCGCCGACGATTGTGCCGACGACGAGCATGAGGCCGTTGAATGTGGCCTCGTTCCAGGTGCCTAGGTAGACCATGTTTATGACTTCGAGTCCGACTAGGCCGACGAAGAAGACGATCATGAGGGCGATTATGAGGGCGAAGCGCTCGTTTGGCTGGTCTTCGAGGACGCGTACCTTGCGCTCCTCGGTAGCCTCGGCGAGTAGGAGGCGTGTTGTGCCGCGTGTTATGAGTCGTCTAATATACGTGTACATCTCGGGCTTCTCCTCTGCGGTGTTTCCTGAGGCGTATCCTGCGGCTTAGCGCCTCGACTTCCCCGATGATGTGGCTCACCTCGTCGCGTGGCAGGATGAGTTTGATCTCCTCGACGAGTTCGGCGGGGATGCGTGTTGCGCCCCACTCCCGGTTGGTCTCTGCGACGTCCTTGCCGACTATGATGAACCTGTGCTTTGTGCCTGAGATGCCTAGGAAGACGCCCCAGTCCTTGCAGTTGGCCTCGGGCTTTTCCTTGTGCTCCTCGAGGGTGGCCGTTGTGTCGCTTGCGTCGGTCCAGCGGACGAGGATTAGGTCGCCCTTCTTGAGCTGCTCGGGCTTCACATGGATGCCTCCCTGTGTGCGGGGTCGTTGAGCGCCTCTAGGAGGGCGGCGCCGCGTTTTGACATTGTGTAGACGCCGCGTTCGGGGCGGCGCAGGTAATGCTCCCGGCGCAGGTAGCAGATCATTGTGTTGATCTGCCACATGGAGGGGTTGACGGAGCACATCTTCTTGACTAGGTCGGTCCAGTGTATGGAGCCGCCCGGCGCCTCGTCCACGGTTTCTAGGGCGCTGCGCAGTGTGCTGATGTTCTCGGTGAAGCGTTGGGCGAACCTGCGTTGCCGTACCTTGCTCATGCTGTGAGCCTCCTGGGGGCTGGTTCGTCCGTGGCCTTGATGTTTGGGTGGCGGAGCAGGCGAATGACGGCGGCTATCTCCGCCTCGAGGTCGTCGACGGTGTTGGTTTCGCTGTATTCGCCCACCTTGAAGCTGGCGGGGCTGCGTCCGAGTATGGCCTTGGCTGTGAGTGTCGTGCTGAGTTTTCGGATGAGGGGGTCGGCGGCGTCCTCCACGGTGATGAGGCGGTTGATCTCGGCGTCGCTCTCCTCGATGAGGGCGGCTATCTCGGCGTCGGTTAGGGTGGTCTCGACTAGGTGCCTGACGTTCTCGGGCTGGGTGTAGGGCATGCCGGCGCCTCCTATGCGTGGACGCCTGTCAGCTCCCTGACGGCGTCGCCGATGACGAGCTTGGGTTGGAGCCACTGGCGGATTATGTAGGCGTCGTACCCAGCCTTCTCGTCCCTGTATCTGACCGCCTCGGTTGGTCCCTCGCCGATGACGAGGGCGGGTGCCGCGCCGCTGCCGACGTAGGCGGATGTGTTTGTGAGTTGGCTGTCGCTGTAGCCGGTGACGCCGGGTAGGCCGGGGACCTGGAAGGTTCTGCCCGCTGGGAGCTGTACCCCCTGCAGGCTTCCGCGGACGAAGGGGTTGCTGAAGTAGTCGCCCCAGACGAGTGGGTGTGCGGCGACCCAGTCGACGGGGTGGCCGTTGCCCTCGATGGTGGTTATGGTGGCGACTAGGTCGTCGAATGGGTTGTTTGTGGATGTGCCCCAGTCGGCGCCGGTCACGTTTGTGGCTGTGGCGAGTTCCTCGGCGATCTGCTTGTTCTCCATCCGTGAGAGGTCGCGAGCGGCGTCCGAGACGTGTAGGCCGAGTATGTCGTGCGCCGCCTTCTTTACGGCCTCGTCGCTTATGGCGACGTGTACGACGTTCTTCCATAGGTCGAACTCGACGGGCGTGTAGTCTTGTGCCGATATCTCGGCCTCGACGAGTGGTGGGACCTTCTCCCTGCCGGCGAGCTTTGTGGCGATGTCGACGCGGGCGGTGAGTGTGTCCATGCGCACCATCCTGCATATGCCGCGTAGGGTGTAGCTTGGGCGGGCTAGTCCGAGTACCTCGTCGAGTATGGTGACGGCTTCGATGTTGGCGATGTCTCCGGGTGAGATGAGCTGCGCCTCGTAGACCCTGCTCTGCGTCTGCCGGTAGTAGCTGTTGGCCTGTGGGCTCCTCCAGATTCTGGGCATCTCGCTCATCCCTGTGCCACCCCCAGCCAGATCTTGGCGGTGGTGTCGCCACTCGCCGCGTCCTCCTGGCAGACGCCTACCCTGTGGATGTTGGCGTCTAGGGCGGTCTGGACGCCGGACTCGATGGATGAGTCGTAGTACTGGCTCCCGCCGCCTGCTGGGGCGTCTCCCTTGACCCAGAGGATGACTTCGCCCGCGTCGCTGCTCACCATGACGGCTTGACCCTTCTTTATGGCGGTGCCCGTCTTCTTCTGGACCTCTACGCACCCGGCGAGTAGGCACTCGACCTCGTGGCTGGAATCCTCGCTGTAGTCGTGCGCCTCTAGGGCGACCATGAAGGGACCCGTGACGGTGTTTGGTGCGGCGAGTATGCCGTTGCCGTCGTTGTAGACGACTTCGCCGAGTTCTATGTCCTCGCTCGCCTTGACGGTGTAGGATTCGACGACGAGTAGCTGCCCCTTGAGGATGTCACCGGCGGTCAAGTCTTCTCCCTCCCGTGGCCGAAGAGGCGGAGGCGCGTCTCCTCGACGGCGGCCTCGAAGTCGCCGCCTTCACCTGTGTACTTCGCCTTGGGCTGTGTCGCGCTCTTGCCCGGCTTGGATGCGAGTAGTTCGGCGTCTTCCGCGAGTATTGTGAGGGAGTCGTCCCCCAGCTTGCGGAGGCGATCCTCCTCTTGCTTGCGGTCCTTGACGAGCCGCGCCTTGGCGCGTGCTTCGAGGGTGCGCTGCACCTTCTCCTCTCGGCGCTCCGCCTCGAGCTTCTCGACCTTGCCCCTCAGGGTCTCCTTCTCTGCCTTGAGGGTGTCAACCTCCTTCTTGATGTCTTGTAGTTCCTCCAACTCGTTCTCCTCCACGGGTTTCCGGCTCTCGCCGCGGGCACCCGGCTGCCCTCCCTTTGACTTTGAAGCCCCCAGAATCTGCCCGATTGCTAGTACGCCCGCCTGGGGGTACGCGGGCTCCGAGACGAAGTCGACCCTGTCGAAGACGAAGCTCTCCACGACCTCGTGCGCCTCGCCGGATAGCACGTGCGCGTCCGGTGCGTTGGTGATGTCGGCTTCGCATCGGCTGCACGTGACCTTGTACGCCTTGATTACGACGCTGACGGGACCCCACTCGCCGCTGGTCATCTTCTCCCAGGCTGCCGCGTCAGTGACCTCCGCGGTGGCGATGGCGTAGCCGTCTGGCTTCGAGGTGCTCACCCAGCGCCCCACCTGCATGGGCTCGTGGATGTGGTCGACGCGGTAGCCTGGTATGCAGCCGAGTGGCTTGCCGAGGAGGGTGGGGAGCGCCTCCTCGAGCGCCTTGGCGGTGACCGCCCACCCGTTCCTGTTGGGGGAGGTGTTCATGAGGTAGAATGTTGCGAGGCGCTTCTCCTCCTCACAGAGGCTCTGAAGAGACGCGTAGAAGCGGAGGGTGATGGAATCAGCCATCTAGAAGGCCTCCAGCTCGGCGGGGTCCCACCCCATGAGGTCCCAAGCCTTCTCCCGCTTCCCGCCGAGGGGACCAAAGCCGCCTCCCCAGAGGGCTGAGACGGCCTTCGCCATCTCATAGACGTCGGCCGCCCGGACTGGGTTCCACCTGTGCTTTACACTGATCGGAGGGTCGCAGCCCTCGGGCACCTTCTCGCCTTCCTCCTCTAGGAGCTTCAGGGTCCAGCGGTCGTACCACTGGCGCTCCAACTCGCGTTTGAGGTAGCGCTGGGTGTTTGCGATCGGTCCTTGTGTGTACGCTTCCAACTCGGCGTATGCGGTTGCCCGGTTCTCGATTGGGCACCCGAGTAGGAATCGGGGTGTGCCGAAGTTGCCCATGATCGCCTGCTCGACTTGGCTCAGGAGCTTGGATAGTCCCTCGATGTCGGGGGTGAGGTTGACGACTGTTGGCTTGACCGCCTCGTTGACGGCGATGCTCTTGCCGGCTTGGGCGGTCTTGACGAGTTCATCGACGACCTTGTCGGACTCCTCCTGGCTGAGCCCGCGGGTGTCGGCTTCGAGGATGACGTATGGTGCCCAGAGACTCTTGACGATCTCGGGGAAGTCCTCCCTGAGCAGGCGGTGGCGCGCCGTGCATGCGTCCCTGACGGGCTCGACGTCGCTCAGCCCTTCGTGGTCGGCTTCGAGGCCGAGGTTTGTGAAGTAGAGCACCTCGTCGGGGGCGTAGAAGTTCTGCCTGCCCTCGTACTGGTATGCGTCCAACTCCCACGCCGCGTTCAGTTTTGGCCTCAGGCGCGTGCTCTGCAGACTGAGGAGCCACGAAGGGGATCCATCGTCGTTTAGGATGATCTCGAAGCCGGCTCTGCCGTAGATGCTCCGCTTTACCTGCGCAACGAACAGGGTCTGGTCGAGGTTGACGCGCCGATTGTACGCGTCCATTGCGTCCTTGACGTATGCGTAGTCTTCGGCGTTGATGTCGCCGATTGTGGGCTCGATGACGGTGTTGAACCCCGCCGTGAGCGTGGCGAAGTAGGCGTTCGTGACGATGCACTTGCGCACAAGCTCGTCCTGTCTGAACCAGCGGTAGTCCTCGTTCATCCCGGCGTAGTACTCGCTCGTCGTCGGGGTGCTCGTCTCACCGATTCGCCGAGCCTTCGGCTGGTTTGCCCCACCGAATAGCAGCCGTCTAGTCGCGGGTATGAGTCCGAGCCACGCCCTATTTCCCGACACCACCCCTTCCTCCACTAATAGAAAGGCGGGGAGTGTGGTAGTAGCCCCACAAGAAAGGTGGGGGATTTTTCTTTAGCATTATTTAAATATGTTGAAAGCTAGGGTTCGGTTTGCTTAATACCTTCGAAAATAATAATTTATCTGGTAGATGGCGTGATATCGGAAAGTAAGGTTGGTTCGAAGGGTGAGCTTTTCCCGAGTAAGGAGATTAGGGAGAAGTTGGGTTTGAAACCCCCCTACGAAAGTCATCTACAGAGTTGTGGACGGAAAACTCGTTATTGAGCCGGTGCCAAATCTCGAAGACCTTCTCTGTGAGACGCCCGAATTAGAGGTCACTCAGGAAGATCTCGAAAAGGAGAGAAGGCAGCTATCTAGGGAAGCGGAGATATGAGGATCCAACTCGACACGATATACTTGATGCCTTCCATCGGAGTCTCCGTTAAGGAGTTCCACCCGATATTCTGCTCTCCCTTCGGAGAAAATGGCATAACGTTTCCATCAACGAGATTACGCTATTCGAGTTATCGGCCAAGGGTGCAAAACATGTCTCATCTGGCGAGCTTAATCCGGGCAGGGTTATTCGGGGGATACAAGCTGTAGCCCGTGATGAAGATCTAGTTAAAACTCCATTCGTCGATCAGGGTGTACTCTCAATATCATATTGGCTACGAGGAATCATGGTTGATTATTTAGACTGCATCATACTCTCTACGGCGATATGCAACTGTGATGCCTTAATGACTGAAGATAACCTGATTCACGATTTGAAAGACAACGGACCCCATCAAGCCGTTGTAAAAGAGAAAAAACCAGGCTTCGAACTATTATCCCGTCGCGATCTCGCAAGATTGTGAATGGATGAAAAAATGAACACTAATCAGTCGTTTAGATAAAATAATCAGTTTTACCACTTTCAGCTATCCCATTCATCCCACGGTAAAAACCGTGGGCTTTCTGGGGAACGGATCGTAATTTGAGAAGGTTCTTTATTTAGAAGACTCGACTTTCCATGTAGACAGCGACTTTTTCACTTCGTCGGGTATGGGGTTTTCAGTTATCAATCCATATTTTGGGGCAACTTTGATGATGTGGGGGTCGTTTGTGACGATGATCGGTTTACTATGTTTTAGTGCTGTTCCAATTAGGAAACCGTCGCCGAGGGGAATGTTCTCGGTTTGGGCGATTTGGACACCACTGATCGCCGGGTCAACTACGGTCAAGCCATCGAGGGTTAGTGTCAGTTTTTCTAGCAGTGTTTTAATGGGCCTCACTCGGTAGAACCAGAATAGTGTATTATAGGTTTCCAGTATGGTTGTATGCGTGATGAAGAGGTCTATGTCACCAGATAATGCCTTTTCTACGGTTTCCCACGCTTGGTTGTGAGCGGGGCTTTCATCATATAGAGCGTATGCGAATATATCAGCGTCAAGGATTCTCAACGCGTTTACCACCGTAGAAATCCTTTACGTCAGAGAAATTGACAGATGCATTAGTTTTATCGCCAGTGAGTCTGAGATTTTTGATTTTCTTTGCGAGATCGCTACGTTCTGTGGCGGCTCTGAGGATTATCGTGTCTTTATCGGTCATCTCAACGTTTAGTTTTCTTCTACCAATTACTTTCCGAATTTCGGCGGGAATGACTATTCGCCCTTTTTCATCGATATTTACTATTTCTCCCACACCCACATCCCACACCCACTTATGACTTGTATGTTTTTAAAGGTATTCAAGACGACAAGAGTTCTTTTCAAGGACGCGAATTAATAATTTAAGTAAAGAGATACGGATAGAATCCCCCTGATTTTTACACACAAATACACATAGATCAGTATGGGTGCGAAAAACATCTCGATATCTGACGAGGCTTATACGCGGCTCGCGTCGATGAAGATGCGATTATTGCTGGAATTGCGAGAACCTATAAGGAGAAGATTGTTACTCGCAACGTCAAACACTTTACTGGTATTGATGGGGTTTCTATAGAGATCTATTAGCATCTCGGGGTTGTTTGGATTAGTTAGAGGTGGCTATTTTATCCACCAGAGGTATTCGTCGTCTCTCTGTATGCGGTCTTTTTCCCTGAGGCTTCTTAGTGCTTTGATGACTGTGTTTTCGTGTAGGCCGAGTCCTCGGCGTAGTGTGCTTAGTGTCTGTGGCTGGAATAGGGCTAGGTAGATGTAAACGAGTTTCTCGGATGGTGACGAGAGGTTTCGCGCGATGTGTAGGTAGTGTTGGTAGTATTCTCGGCGGATCTGTTCGGTGAGTCCCTCGGCGACGCGGTTGATTAGCTCATCCCAGTTGTCTTGTTCGGCTTCCATTGGCTTCGTCACCCTTGGAGGATGTGGGGTGTGCCTCGTGGAGCCTCGGCTGGTCTTGGCTCCGCGTGGCTCGCGTCTCACCCATCGCCGCGCGGTTCTCGGGTCACCTTTGTTGACTATGTGTGGTTCGTCTGAGGATTAGTGTTTAGTTAGGACTGAATCCTCCAATTATTCTATGGGCTTGTTGGGTGGTTAAGGATTATGGATTATTGTAGGTTAGGCTCATAATCGAAAGTGGTGTGAAATCATTTTTCATGCATGTTTCTGTCGATGCATTGGAAAATTTCATCTAATCGGTTATGATTCGCATAGATAGTGTTTCTTGCCGTTTTCTAAATGAGGCCGATTTTATGTAACTCGTCTATGCTTTTTGTCACAGTTTTGCTGTTGCGCTTCAACTTATTTTCGATCCAGTCCTTCATTTGGTCTATTGGATATGGGATAGTTTCCAAATGCTCCTGCGTGGACGAGACGATTAAGAATATCCGCTTTTTTTGTTCATCTGTCAGGTCTCGCAGGGGCAAAAAATTCACCAATTAAACCGTTAAAGGATCGAGAAAAAATCGATAAACCATTAATAGTGTCATCTTTCGAGGATTCTTAGCACAGAGAAAGATGCGAATGGATTATTCTAAGATCATTTCTGAGAAAATTCTCGAAAAAGGCTGAAAACTCACGTGGAGGTGTTAGTTTCTGATTATGTACCGAGGTTT
>DUKA01000214.1 GCA_013329615.1 Candidatus Bathyarchaeota archaeon | reverse complement strand
TCGTAGCTGCGCAGAACGAGGGGCATACCGTCTATCACGTCGTCGACGGTAGTCCCCGCCATGTCGAATACCGCTAGGCGAATCTTCTGCATCATGACCACTCGTCTACAGCCACGATCTCGGAGATAGCCTTTCTCTTCCCCGGCTGCGTCCACTTGGGCTCCTTAGGGTACCCGAGCGGAGTGACGGCGGTGACGTTCCAACCCGGCGGTATCTCAAGGAGATCCTTAATCGACTCATTATCGAACAGCCCTATCCAGCAGGTGCCGAGCCCCTCCGCTCGGGCGGCTAGGATGAGGTGGGTGAGCCCTATGGCGGAGTCTAGGAGGAAGCTCATCTCTCCCATGTAGCCGCCGCGGTCGTACTTTATGTCGCTCCCACAGGCGACGATCACGATGGGCGCCTCCGCAATCCACGGTTGGCCGCCGCTGAGCGTCGCCACCTTCTTGCGCATCTCGGGGTTCTTAACTAGGATGTATTTCCAGGGTTGCCTGTTGCTGCCCGAGGGGGCGGCCCTCGCGGCTTCGAGGACCCTTCCAAGGATGTCCTCGGGTATCTCGTCCGGCTTGTAGTTTCGTACACTTCGCCTAGTGTTGACGACGTCGTAGAACTCCATGTGGATCAGTTGTCTCTTGGGCGTTGCGGGATTTAAATGAACGGAGAGGTGACTGCGAAATCGGGGCGGAACAGTGTCATTGGCGTGGGTTTGGCGCCTTTTTCGAGTCGAATAATGGTGGCATTTACGTGCATTTTTATGCAGTTTTGACGCGTTTAGTGTGCATTTTTGTACACAATCGATCTCCCTCAGCGTCGTTTTGTGGCTTTTTTTGGGAGATTCGGGTGACTCTCCCTCTATGGCATCTTTTATCTATCGGCAGGCGCCATGCTGTCCCGATTCATATGCAGACGGCTAATCTGGGCGGTCTGAGGGTGAGCAGGCTGTGCTTCGGCACCGAGCCTTTCAACTTCAAGAAGGGTCCCGACGACGACATGAGGCAGGGTGACAAGACGCCGGTTCAGGGCGGCGAGATTCTGGCGGAGGCTTCGCGGCTCGGCGTCTACATGTGGGACACATCCGACGACTACGGCACCCACCCACACGTCAGGGAGGGCTTGAAGTGGGTGAAGAGGAGCAGCGTCGTCGTCGCCGACAAGTCAAACGCCGCCACCTACGAGGAGGGCATTAAGGCGGTCGACTTCGCATGCAAGGACCTCGGCACCGAGTACATCGACATCATGTTCCTCCACATCGTACCGCCAAGGCCAATTCAGAGGAAAGACGCGCACGACCGCACCTACATCAGCCAGGATTTCAAGGGACGGAAGGGCACACTTGAGGCATACATGGAAGCGAGGGACTTGGGCCGTATCAAGAAGATCGCCCTCTCGACACATAGCACTGACACGCTGCGCCAGATAGTCGACGAGCCGGAGATCGATATAGTCTGCGCGCCCCTCAACATGAAGGGCACATACGTAGACGACGGCACACAGCAGATGCGCCTCGACGCGCTCAAGGCGCTCCACGACGCAGGAAAGGGCGTCTACGTCATTAAGATACTCGCCGCCGGGCGCTACAGGGAGATGGGCGACGACTGCATCAGGTACGCTCTCGGTTACCATGACTTCATCGACGCGTGGAATATCGGCATGTACGACGTCACGGACGTGAAGCACAACATAACCCTCTTCGCCGACACCCTCCGGTAGCCGGCGCCCAGTTTATCTACCCGACCGGTTTTCCTCTACATTTGGCGCTGACATGCAGAGACTGGGCAAGTACCTCGCCCTAGAGGGAAACATACGGGTCCTCGCAATCCAGACCCTCGTCTCACAGCTTGGCTTCGGTATGCTCGTCGTCGTCTGGCAGCCCTACATACTCAGCCTCGGATTGACCGTGGTCGACCTCGGCATCGTCCAGAGCCTGATCAACCTAAGCACCGCCACCGGTCTCTTCGTCTGGGGGCCCCTCTCCGACATGTTCGGGAGGAAGAAGGTGATGCTGCTCGGGCACGCGTCGAGGGTCGTCGCCGTGATCGCCCTCGCGCTCTCGGGGAACGTCGCCTTCCTCTACGTCTTCGCCTTCTTCATCGGCTTCAGCACGCTGTGGATGCAGATGAACCCGGCGCGGACCGCGCTCATCGCGGAGTCGGTGTCGGATGGGAAGAGGGCGACGGCGTACTCCACGCTGATGGCGATCAGCCAGGGGGCGAGCATGATAATGGCGTCGGTCGGCGGATACCTCGCCATCGTTACCGGGTACTGGCCCATATTCGCAGTCACAGTCGCGGGTGAGGCAATAGGCATCGTACTCATGGCGCTATTCGTGAAGGAGACACACGTCGTGACCGACGCAAATAGGAGCGATGTCGGGTCACGTATCATAGCCAACCTGAAGCCGGAGAGGGAGTTGATGCCCCTCTACGTGATGATGGTTGTGATGGGCGTCGGCTATGGGGTGGGCTACTCCCTCTTCTACGGCGCGCTGACCGACACATACGGTTACACGACGCTGGAGTTGGGGTTAATGTCGACGGTGTCGAGCCTCGCATGGGCTATGGGATCTATACCCGGGGGGAAGCTATCGGAGCGGTTCGGTTCGCGCGTCGGTATACTGCTCTCCTCCGTCTCAGCTCTCATCGCTGTCCTTGGCTTCATACTCTTCAGGAGCCTTCCCGCGCTGCTCCTCTTCAGCGTCTTCAATGGGCTCGACCCCTGCCTCTGGATTCCGAACTGGACGAGCCTCATCGCCAAGAGGGTGCCGGTTAGGGTCAGGTCCTCGATCTTCGGCAAGATGGATGCCTACAACCGCGTCGCGGGGATACTCGCGCCGTATATTGGTGGGCTCATCTACGCCAGCTACGGCTTCACGGCGCCGCTGCTCGTCCACCTAGTGTGTACACTCGTCTGGATCTACTTGGTGGTTGGGATCACGAAGCCACCGGCGGCTATTTGACACAAGCAGCCCTGAGAATGTCCTCATGTATCTCGGGAATTGACCTATCCCCGTCCACGATGATCCACTTGCCGTCTGAGGCGAGTTCCAGCGCTTTGTCCGCCGTCTTGCTTAGTTCGTCGATGGTCTCGAAGCGCTCGGTCTTGACCCTGTTGTTGACTACGCGACGGAAAGCCTCGGCGGGGGAGACGTTCAGGTAGATGAGGCTGCCCTTCGTTGGGACGATTCTGGAGAAGAACCCGTAGGCGTACCTATGGATGGGTGAGGGGAGGTAGGCGGTGCCCATGAGGTAGCGGACGAAGATAATGTATTCTACGTTCTTCCCGTGGTAGAGGACGATGCTCCTTATGACGTCGGCTAGGTAGAAGAGGCTCGCCGCGATGTGCGCCGCCTTGCCCTCCACGAAGAGATACTCGCGCCCCTTGACCCCGAAGTAGTTGTCATCGCTCGGGTGGGTGCGCAGGACGCACGTCTTGCCGCATCCGCGCAGGTACTCGGCGAGCATCTCCGCCTGTGTGCTCTTGCCCGAGGCGTCGAGGCCGTCGATGACTACAAGCATCCCCCTCAGATGCCTCCTGCGAGGAGTAGGAAGGTCGCCGCGCCGACGAGGGGGACAGCTATGTTGTCGAGCCCCCTCGGGCAGACGCCCTCAACCACTGTGACGAGGCACGCTATCGCGAAGGCGGGCACGAGCGGGTTGAACGCGAAGGCGTAGAACATGCCGAAGTAGAGGAAGGCGAGCGTCAGGCTGACGAAGCTGCCGAGGAACATACCAAGGCTCCCCTCGAAGCTCTTCGTCTCGAAGACCCTGTACTTGTGCCTGCCCCAGTACTCGCCGAATATGGCGGNNTGGGGAATATGCCCGCCGCGACGACGTATGGTCTGACACCGAACAACAGGGCGAGGGTACTGTAACTGATCGCGTAGAGCACGAGTCCCCAGTGGTGCCCCTCCTCCGTGAGGCTGCTGAGCCCCTTCATCTTCTCACCGAGTTTGATGGGGGAGTTCGGCGTGGCGAGGAGCGTCACGACGATGAACGGGGAGGCGACTAGGAAGGGGTAGATGCTAGCCGTGAAGAAGGGCATGATGAGGGGAAGGTTGCCGATCATGGAGTGGAGGACCTTCCTGCTCACCTTCCCGGGTAGACGGAGCCTCGGCGAGACGAGGATGAGCGCCACGATGTAGGCATAGCACCCAGCCATCACCGTGAGGTTCCAGAGCAGCTCGTCCAACACTAGCCACCGGACAGTTACAGATCCACCTTCGGCGCCCTTATCAGCGTTCGGGTACCCCAGCCCAAGGTATATTAAACCGGATACCCGAGGATCAACCGTTTCTGGAGCTGAAAGAATGAAAGAGTATGTTCTACCGAAGNNTGCCCTACGCCTACGAGGCGCTAGAGCCCGTCATAGACGCGGCGACCGTCACCCTCCACCACGACAAGCACCACAACGCCTACGTGGCAGGGTTCAACGGGACGCTGAAGAAGATAGTCGAGGCGCGCGAGAAGGGCGACTACGCCTCCATCAAGGCGCTCGACAAGGACCTCGCCTTCCACGGTAGCGGCGTCGTCCTCCACAACCTCTACTGGGAGAACCTCTGCCCCAAGGCGCAGAGCAAGGAGTCGACCTCCGGTGCCTTCATGGAGCAGGTGAAGGCGGACTTCGGCGACCTCGCAAAGCTCAAGGCGGAGATGGGCGCGGCCGCGAAGGTGGTCGAAGGCTCGGGGTGGTCCGTTCTCGTCTGGGAGCCCGCGTCCAAGCAGATGCTGGTACTTCAGGCGGAGAACCACCAGAAGCTCACCATCTGGGGCGTCGTCCCGCTCCTCGTCATCGACGTCTGGGAGCACGCCTA
>DUKA01000162.1:6766-9112 GCA_013329615.1 Candidatus Bathyarchaeota archaeon | reverse complement strand
GTCACGCATCTCCTTCGACGTGTGGATGGAACAGCCGTCACTACCCCTCTTGAGGACGACCCTCTTCGCCCCGAGACGGATGAGACTCGCCGGCTCGGATTCGACCCCTAAGGCCGTGGCGACGAGCCCCATTTCCCTGTCGTTGAGTATCAGGGTATCCGTCGACTTCACTGCCTCGATGAGTTTTTCCTTTTGTATCTTGTCGGCGATGGGGCTGGGGTCGAAGAAGACGTGTCGTCCCGCGGTGTGTGCGGCTCGGAGCGCCTTCACGACGGCGCCTGAGATCGGCGCCTCGGCGAGCGGGTAGCCGCTCATGAAGAAAGCCTTGGTGCCCGCAACGTAGTCTTCGTCCAGCTCGTCGGCTGTGAGCGTCTGGGAGACACCCTCCAGCCCGATGTAGGCGTGCTTCCCCCTGTTCGTGAGTACGACGACGCAGCCGGTGGTTCTCCCACCCCTCCTGACTATGATTCGGGACGTGTCTACCCCCTCCGCCTCGAGGCCGGCGCGGTAGAAGTCGCCGAGGGAGTCGTCGCCGATGCAGTCGACGACACCCACGCGGAGCCCGAGGCGGCTCGCGGTGATGAGGTAGTTGCTCGAGCCCCCCATGTGCCTCTCCATGCCGGCGCTGTGGAGGCTGTCCTCGTTGCCCTTGAGGAAGCGTGGCACCGGGATGACGACGTCGACGGTGGAGTCGCCGACGGCTATGAGGTCGAGTGTCACCGGTATCGCCCCGCGTATTCGAGTAGTCGTCGGGACTTATTGGCGAGGTCGAGGCGATTGACGCGCTCGACGGTAGCGAGTATCCGCTTGGGGAAGGCGTCGATGCCAGTATAGGCGCCGGCTATGCCCCCCGCCATGGCGCCTATCGTGTCCGTATCCCCGCCCATGTTGGCGGTTAGGATTATTGTCTTCATGGGGTCGCCTCCACCCGCGACGAAGAGGCCGATAGCCGTGGGTATGGCGTCACTACTTGAGATGTCTGCTCCTATCTGGTCGTAGAGTGCCTCCGCCGCCTTCTCGGGGCCCTTGTTTCGGGCGATGCGCGCCGCCATCGCTATCCTCTTCTCGACGCTGGGGTAGGCGAGCTGCGTCCCCCGTATCTCTCCCAGCTTGGCTGCGCGCCGAGAGGCGGCTACGACGGAGTCTATGGTGGCGTCCGCCTTGAGCGCCTCCGCGACCGCGGCAGCTATTGCGCTCGCCGCCGAGATGGCGACGCCCGTGCAGTGGGTGGGCATGCAGGTCTCTTCGACATCTTCGACGAGCTTTGCCGTGGGGCGCGCGGCGTTGATGATGCCGATGGGGGCGATCTTCATGCCTCCACCGTTCGTTGTGCCCGCCCTGCCAGTCTCGCTGGGGTCGCGCCCAGCCATCAGGGCCTGCACCGCCGCCTTCGTGCTTGGGCCGAGTATCCTCGTCTCCAGTAGGTTGTTCTCCGTGACCCACTTGACGATGCGGTCCGCCATGCCTCGGCGCGTCACGGCGCCGTCGACGAGTATCATGTCGACTATCGCCATGGTGAGCTGCGTGTCGTCGGTTATGGAGCCGAGGGGTAGCTTGCCGTGGAGGGGGTGGTCGGGGACGGGGGCGATGAGTGTGCCGACCTTACCGTATCTGCGCCTGACCTCCCCCGGTGTCCACCCGGCCATCGGCATCCCGAGGGCATCGCCTACGGCGACACCCGCGAGGCAGCCGTGAATCCTCCCGAGGAGGCGGTCGTTGAACTCGACTCTCATGCGTGGCATCGGAGAACCTACCTTATGAAGAAAATGGGGCACGCTGCGGATAAGACGGTTTCCGGGGCTACTGTCCCTTGCGGAGCATCTTCCCCGGCAGCTTACCCGTGTGCTTTCCCTTGTCTATCGTGAAGACGCCGTTGCAGATGACGTAGGGGATGCCCGTGGGAAACCTGTGTGGGTCAGCGAAGGTCGCCTCATCCTTCACGGTCTCCGGGTTGAAGACGACTACGTCCGCCTTGTAGCCCTCGCGTAGCAGGCCGCGGTTCTTGAGGCCGAGGCGCTGGGCTGGGGCGCTTGTCATCTTCCTGACTGCCTCCTCCATGCTGATGATCTTCTCCTCGCGTGCGTACTTGCCGAGGACGCGTGGGAAGGTGCCGTAGAAGCGGGGGTGCGGCCTCCCGATGCCTAGGATGCCCTTCGGGCTTATGGCGGAACCGTCGCTACCCACCATCCCTATGGGGCTCCTCATGACGTACTTCACGTCCTCCTCGGACATCCCGAACATCACTGAGGGGACAACCGTGTTCTCCGCCAGCAGGAGGTCGTAGGCCGCCTCCTGTGGCGCCTTCTTCTGCTCCTTCGCGATCTCCGCTATCGTCTTGCCGTTGTA
>DUKA01000162.1:0-6753 GCA_013329615.1 Candidatus Bathyarchaeota archaeon | reverse complement strand
CTCTGCTCCTTCCACATCCGTTTACGCGTCTCGGGGTCGCGTAGCCTCTCCATCATCTTCTCGGGTCCCCCCTCGTGTGCCCAGTGGGGGAGGACTGCTGCGAGCCCCGTGCTCGACGCGACGTAGGGGTACTGGTCGTAGGTCACGTCGATGCCCCGGGCGCGCGCCTCCTCGACGAGTGTGAGGCTCTGCTTGACCATGCCCCACGCCTTCTTACCGGATGCCTTGAAGTGTGCGATCTGCACGGGAAGCTCCGCCTTCTCACCGATCTCGATCGCCTCTTTGACCGCCGGGATGAGGGAGTAGTCTTCCTCCCCCCTGATGTGGCTCGCGTAGAGGCCGCCGTGCTTGGAGACGACCTTCGCCAGCTCTATTATCTCGGGGGTCTTCCCGTAGACGCTGGGCGGGTAGATGAGGCCGGTGCTCATCCCATAGGCGCCGTCGCTCATGGCGTCGTCGACGTACTTCTTCATCTTGCGCAGCTCGGTGTCTGTGGGCTCCCTGTTCTCGTACGCCAAGACGTTCTGGCGCACCGTGCCGTGGCCCACCCACGTCGCCACGTTGAAGGAGACGCCCTGCTTATCGACGCGGTCCATGTACTCCTTCATCGAGGACCAGTCGAATTTGAAGTCGTCCGGGACGTTGCCTCGACCGTACTTCTCCCTGTACGCCTTGACCGCCTTGTTCATCGGCGCCGCGGAGCCACCGCAGTTACCCACCACCTCAACGGTGATGCCCTGATAGACCTTGGACTCGACCTTGGGGTCGATAAGTAGGGGCATGTCGCTGTGGCTGTGTATGTCCATGAAGCCGGGGGCGACGATGTGCCCCTTGGCGTCCACCTTCCTCGCTGCCGAGGCGCCCTTCAGGCCGCCCACCGCCGCTATCTTGTCGCCGACGACGCCGACGTCGGCCCTGAACCAAGTGTTCCCGGAGCCGTCAACGACGTGTCCGCCCTCGAACAGGATGTCATACTTCAAAACATTCTCACGGATACGGTGTGGGTGGGACGCGATAAATGGTTTAGCATCCAGCCCGGTGATCCTCGACCCAAAACCCTATACCATCGAATGCTGATTGTTTTCTGAAGGTTACGGCGATGGCTGAGCCATACCACCACGTCAGGTTCAGGCTGAACGGGCCCCTCGATCTCCTGAGGACGAAGACGATGCTTAGCGGCTCCTTCAGGGTCACGGTCAGGAAGGCTCCCCACGATCCGGACGGGCCCGTGTTCCAGCTTATGGAGAAGGGGGAGATAAAGGTCGAGGCGGACACCCTGAGCGCACTGCTGACGCCAAACCAAGCAGTGCTTTTCCAGAAGCAGGCAAAGCCCTTCACGAGGCTCGACCTCGCCCTCAGGAGCGAGGTGGCGCACCTCTACGAAAAGATGGGCACCTACCGCTCCGCCCCGATACCGGAGCCGAGCTTCGAGGTCGAGAAATAGGGCTTAGTCTTCGGCGAGTCTCTGCGCCAGCTTTGCCATCGCCTCGCCGATCTCCCGGGCCTTGTCCATGCCCTCCTTATCCTTTAGGACGTCGCCGGGCTCGCTGGCGATGGCGTTGGGGAAGCTGGCTATGCCGGGGACTATCATCCTCTGTGCGAGAATGAAGATGAGCATCTGGCACCATGTTGTGGCGAGGCCGGTCCTGTAGGCGACCGCCATGGCGCCGCCGACCTTCCCATCGAAGGCGTGCCTCCCCGTGGCGCGGTTGTTGAAGAAGCCCGCCCTGTCGATGAGCGCCTTCATCTGCGGCGTCACAGACTCGAAATAGCTCGGGCTCGCGAAGAGGATGGCGTCAGCCGATGCCATCTTGTCGAAGACCTCGGCGAAGTCGTCCTTCGTCTTGCACTTCTTCGTCTTGGCGCAGCTGGCGCAGCCGTCGCACGGCGCGACCACTTTCTCGCTGAGCCTAATCATCTCCGTCTCTGCGCCGACGGCCTGAGCAGCCTCGAGCGCGGTCTTCACGAGAATCTCCGTGTTCCCGTCCCTGCGCGGGCTGCCCGATATTCCTAGGACCTTGACCATGCGAGAAATGAGGCGAGAAGTTGCTTATCAGGATACTAGCCAGAGCGTGCCTTGGCGGCGAGGTCCCTCGCCCAAGCGCGTATCGCGTCCCAGTCCCTTGAGTCGTAGAGGCCGAGCTTCGTCTCCTTCGCGCCGGATGTAATGAAGTCCTTCTTGGCGGCGTTCATGAACATGCTTGCCCACCAGGGCATGTTGTTGTAGTCGTAGGCGGCTCCGAAGAATCCTAGGGCGACGGGGCGCAAGCCGTACTGGGCCGCCTTGTCGTCGAGATAGTTCTTTCTCGCCTGTGCGACCGCTTCGGGTTTAACTGTCGGTGAGGGGGAGGCGGAGCCACACGAGACGAAGAGCGCTACCTTCTTCCCCGCCAATTCTCTCTGGAACTTTTTCAAAAAGTCCTCGGGCTCACTCGTCCACTTGCCCATAACTATGCCGCTGCCGACCACTACGAGGTCATATCCGGCGATGTCTTTGACCTTCTCCTTCTTTGCGTCGACCACGCGGGCTTCAAGTCCCTCCTCGCGGAGTGTCTTCGCTATCTCCTCAGAGGTGCTGGCTGTCGTCCCAAGGCGGGTGCCGTAGACGATGAGTGCGCTGACCATTGTCTGTGCCTCGTGGGGAAGTAACGGCTACTTGAGGAGCCTGCCCAGCGTCTGTATGCCTGTGACTATGTCCGCCTCACTCGGGAGGCTATAGTTCAGGCGCATGTAGTTGTGGACGGGCTTGCTGAAGAAGAGGCTCCCGGGGACGAAGGCTACGCCATTCGCCACCGCGTCCTTCAGGACCTCGTCTGTGCTGAAGTTCTTCGGGAACTTGACCCAGAGGAAGAGGCCGCCCTTGGGCGTCTCCCACTTCGCCTTCTTGGGGAAGCTCGTCTCCATCGCCTCTAGCATTATGTCCCTCTTCTTCCTGTAGACCTTGGTCACCTTCGGGATCTGGCGCTCCACGTCTCCACGCCTGAACAACTCGGCGGCGGCGTACTGGCTGAGACCGTCGTTGCAGATGCTGATGTTATTCTTCGCCTCGATCATGTGGCCGGTGAACTCGGGGTTCGCGGTGATCCAGCCTATCCTCATGCCGGGGCTGACCATCTTGCTGAACGTGCTCGTATACATGACGCGGCCCGACTTGTCCATCCCAGCCAGTGGCGTGGGCATGGGTCCCTCGAAGCTGATGTAGCCGTAGGGGTTGTCCTCGAATATGATGAAGTCGTATTTCTCCGCCAGCTCTAGGACGGCCTTGCGGCGCTCCATCGTCATGAGGCTGCTGTCAGGGTTCTGGAAGCTGGGGATGACGTAGAGGAGCTTCGCACTCTTGCCCTGTGCCTTGAGCTTCTTCAGCTTCTCCTCGAGAACCTGAGTGTTCATGCCGTCGGCGTCGATGGGTATGTCTACGAACTTGGGGTACTGTGTCCTGAAGCAGGAGAGCGCCTGCAGGTATGTGGGCGCGCCGAGGAGTATGTTATCGCCCTTGTCTATGAAGACCCTACTGACTAGGTCGATGGCCTCCTGGCTGCCCGTTGTGACTATGATCTCCTTCGCGGGGTCTGCCTTGATCTTGTGGCCCGCCATGAAGGTGGATAATTCCTTCTGGAGGGCTGGCATGCCGGCTGTTCCGCCGTACTGGAGCATCTCCGCCCACGCCTGGGGTGTGGCCTCCTCGTATATCGTCTTCACCTCCGCCGATGGGAGGCTGGGGACGTCGTAGCTGCCGCCGGTGAACCTTATCATCTTCACCCCCGGCTTGGGGAGCAGTATCGAGTTCATCGCGCTGGGTGGGTACATGTTGCCGAGCTTCGAGTAGAATCTCTTGGAGTCTAGCAAGGCGATCGAAGACGCTAACGCCGCGGCGATATTAACGGTTACGCCCACGCCCCGCGGGCGTGTATGCCCCCTAGGAATATTTATTGTATAGTTAGACTTGGAGAAACCTTATAACCGGTTCCGTCCAAGTCTCAAGGAGTCGAGGATGGTTAAGGCGGCGGCGTTTAGGCCTCGTCGTGTCCCGTGCCTCGACCCGTATCTGTTGTTGAGGTTTGAACCATGGTAGAGGAAATTAGGCTCCACGGTCAGGGCGGCCAGGGCGTCGTCGCTGCCGGTGAGCTAATCGCGATTGCTGCCTCCTACGAGGGCAAGTTCTGCAGAGCCTTCCCCATGTACGGATCCGCGAGGCGTGGTGCCCCGGTGCTCGCCTTCGCCCAGCTTGGGGACGAGTCGGAGGCAACCCGGTCCATGATCTACTACCCCAAGTACCTGATGGTGCTTGACCCGCCGATGCCGGAGATCATGGACGTCACAACGGGCCTGCTCCCGGGTGGCGTAGTCATATACAACACCCCGAAGAAGGCTGACGAGGCGGTGAAGCTGTTCAAGGCGAAGCTGGGCAAGATCGCCGTCATCGACGCGACGGGCATCGCCCAGCGCGTCATAGGTCGCCCCATCCCGAACACGGTGATGCTGGGTGCATTCGCCAAGGCGACTGGGCTCCTCAAGCTGGAGTCCTTCGACAAGGCCATCGATAAGAGGTTCCCCGCGAAGCTAGCCGCGACGAACAAGGGCGCGGTGAAGATGGGGTACGATATGGTTGAGGTGAAGACGCTGTGAGCCAGGACAAGAGTGTGATAAAGGGATTCGCCCTCATGGACATGTCCGTGAGGGGCGGCCAGTACGTCGGAAACTGGCGCGTTCTCATGCCGGTGGTCGACGAGTCGAAGTGCGTCGCCTGCGGCTTATGCGCCACCATCTGCCCCGAGGCTGCCATAAAGGGCAAGCCGAAGGTCAAGCCAAAGATCGACATGCGCTTCTGCAAGGGCTGCGGCGTCTGCGCAAACGAGTGCCCCTCGAAGGCTATAGAGATGAAGAAGGAGGCCGCGTAGATGGCAGACTTTGACGTCATACAGGGCAACAAGGCACTCGCCTACGGCGTGAAGCTCGCGAGGGTGGAGGTCATACCCGCCTACCCCATCACGCCGCAGACGACCATCATCGAGTACCTCGCCGAGTTCGTCGCAAATGGCGAACTCGACGCCGAGTACATACACGCCGACGGCGAGCACAGCTGCATGGCTATGGCGGTGGGCGCCTCCCTAGCGGGGGCACGCGTCTTCACATCCACGTGCAGCCAGGGCCTCGCCTACATGCACGAGTGCGTGGCGCAGGCGGTCAACTACCGCACCCCACTCCTGCTGGGCGTCGCGAACAGGACCCTCGGCTGGTTCTGGAGCCTCGGCCCCGACTACAGCGACATCATGCCCGAGCTCAACCTCGGCTACCTAGTCAACTTCGCCGAGAGCAACCAGGAGGTCCTAGACATGACCCTCCAGCTCTACAAGATCGCGGAGGACTACCGCGTACTCCTCCCGACGATGATGAGTCTCGACGGATTCTACCTAAGCTACAGTCAGGAGAGGGTCTGGATGCCCGACCAGGAGGTGGTCGACAAGTGGCTTCCGCCCTATAAGGCGCCGTACCCGATCGACCCCACCATCAACGACAAGTTCCCAACCGCGAGCATCCCTCCCACGATGCACACCCCGATGAGGCGCATCTACGAGGAGATTCTGCAGGATAGTAGGGCGGTGATCAAGGAGGTTGACGCCAGCTTCGGCAAGGCGTTCGGCCGCAGTTATGGTGGGCTCGTCGAGGAGTACAGGACAGAGGGTGCGGAGGCGCTCCTAGTCACGATGGGTAGCATGACTACCGCTGGGCGCCGCGCAATCGACAAGCTGCGCGCTGAGGGCGAAAAGATCGGCCTCGTCAAGCTCCGCTTCCTGCGCCCATTCCCCGACACCGAGATCAGGGAGATCGCGAGCAATGTCAAGGCGATTGGTGTAGTCGACCGCATGATGAACCACGGCACCCGGGGTGGAGGCGCCTTCCAGGACATCAAGGGTGCCCTCTACAACAGCGGTGTGAAGATCCCGATTCAGGGCTTCGTCACCGGCATGGGCGGCGAGGACATACCGATCGACGACATGTACATGATGGGCAAGAAGGCCCTGGCGATCGCCAAGGCCAAGAGGGTTGAGAAGGAGGTCGAGTTCATCGAGCACAAGATGCCGCCGATGACCAAGCCCGTCCAGCTCGACTGGGACGAGCCTATCTACCCCGCCAGCGACGGCTGCGCCGGCTGTGGTGCCAGCATAATCGTGAGGCACCTGCTCAAGGTGCTCGGCCCCAACACAATCGTCATCAACCCGCCGAACTGCAGCGGCGTCAACTACGGTCAGGTGGTGCGCGTCCCGTGGATGCTCGCCAACTTCGCCGCGGCGGCCGCCTACGAGACCGGCGTCTACCGCGCCATGAAGAAGAAGGGCAAGGCGGACAAGGTCTGGATAACCAGCTTCGCCGGAGACGGCGGAACCGCCGACATCGGGCTACAGAGCCTTTCGGGGGCCGCGGAGCGCGGCGAGCCCATCATGTGGCTCTGCTACGACAACGAGGCATACATGAACACGGGCATCCAGCGGAGCTCGGCTACTCCCACAGGCGCCAGTACCACCACATCCCCGGCTGGTGACGTGATCCCTGGTAAGGTGCAGTGGCGCAAGCCTCTGACGGAGATCATCGCAGCTCACCAGATACCGTATGTGGCACAGGCAGCTCCCAGCAACTGGCGGGACCTGATGGAAAAGGCGCGCAAGGCGGCAGCGGCCGATGGTCCCGCATTCCTCAACGTTTTTGCGGACTGCAACCGAGGCTGGCGCCATGGCACCGAGACCGCCATTGGCT
>DUKA01000122.1:10618-11604 GCA_013329615.1 Candidatus Bathyarchaeota archaeon | reverse complement strand
GAGGAGGAGCGGCGCGAAGAGGATCGTCATACTCACGGGTGACAAGAAGGATGTCGCCGACGAGGTCGCGGCGCGCGCCGGGGTCGACGAGGTCGTCGCAGATCTGCTCCCCGCCGAGAAGGTCGCCCACATAAAGCGGCTAAAGGAGTCGGGGAAGGTCCTGATGGTCGGCGACGGCATAAACGACGCGCCAGCGCTCGCTACGGCGGACGTCGGCGCAGCCATGGGACTCACGGGCACCGACATAGCCATAGAGACGGCGGGGATAACCCTCGCGAACAACCGCTTAGAGGGGGTCCCCCGGCTGCTCAGGATTGGCCGCGAGACCATGAAGAATGTGAAGTTGAACATCGCCTTCGCGCTCACAGTGAACGCCATCGGCATCGCCCTCTCCGCTATGGGTCTCGTGACGCCCCTCACGGCGAGCATCATACACGAGGGTAACGCTTTGTTGGTGATGTTGAATAGTCTGAGGTTGTTGAGGGTCGACTAGTTTTTGTGTATTGGTCGTTTTTCTCGTCTTCGTTTTTCGTTGTTCTGGCGGGGTGTTGTAATTGGGTTCTTTTAGCTAAATGCTATTTAATAAAAACATTTTTAAATAATGGGTCGCTGGGGAAACATGGACATGTCTGACGAGGAGAAGAAGTACAAGTATCACACGGTCAACCTGCCTGAGAATCTTGCGTCGAAAATACAGGCGGTCATCGACAGTGGTAAGCATGGGTATACGAGCGTGCCCGACTTTGTCAAGAGTGCCGTGCGTAGGTACCTCAGGGAGCTGGGGTATCTAGTCTAGCTCGTTTTGTACGTCTCGGCTGAGTGTGTGTTCTGGTCGTAGGAAGCGTGGCCGTATCTTACGGGGAAAAGGCGTCTCCCCCTCCTTCCTTGCGTGCGTAGTAGGGTATAACCAAAAAAATTCTCGTTTGATTGTTTGCGTAGCCCATAATAACGCGGAAAAAGTTCCAGTCGAGACTCGTTGTTTTTCC
>DUKA01000122.1:0-10535 GCA_013329615.1 Candidatus Bathyarchaeota archaeon | reverse complement strand
TTGTTTTTCCGAGAAGTTTCCTCTTCTGTGCGTCCGTGGCTGGTCGTTGATGCGTTGCTACTACGCATGGCGTTTTTTCACCTGTTTCCGCGTTCGTGGCTGGTCGTGGGTACCCTGCTACTAGGTATGGCGGTTTTCCACTGTTTGCCGCGGGTGGTGCGGGGTGTATGTCCCAAGTCGAGCGGGGGCTGTTTTCTGGTCCAATACCGGGTACGGCGTACCCTGTTAGAGGGTATATTGTTTTTTCACGTTTTCCGTGACGATTGTCGTCACTTTTATGGGCCATTGTTTGGGCTTATGACGTGGCTTTGGGGGTGTTCTCGATGTTTTTTAGGGTTCTTGTGTTGGGTGTTCGCTGTAGTCTTCTTGACTGTGTTGAATAAGGTGGCTTGGTGATTAGCCGACTCTTCTGGCTATGGAAGGTCGTCGTCGATCCTCGGTGTCTTTTTTTTCGCTTCATATGGATTTGAGACTCATCAACATTATATAATCACGTTCCCGCCCCCTATTCGGTAGGTTTGGCTGACTCGACCCCCCCTGGACCGGGGATGATCAGGGTGCTTCATGTCGACGATGAGCCAGACCAGTTGCTTTTCGCGCGTTCGCTGCTCGAGGACGCCGACGCGGGCCTATCAGTGGAGTCGTGTTCATCTCCCTTTGAGGCGCTCGAGCGCGTAGCGGGTTATGATTGCGTCCTCACTGATTATCAGATGCCCGACATGGACGGCATCGAGTTTACGCGTAAGGTGAAACGGGTCGTCGATGTCCCCGTCATACTCTATACGGGGCGGGGGAGCGAGGAGGTGGCCTCAGCCGCCTTCGCCGCGGGGGCAAACGACTACCTGAAGAAGGAGATGGACCCCGGCCACTATCAGGTCCTCGCGAGGCGTGTACGCCACGTGGTCGAGTGGCAGAGGACCGAGAGGGCACTCAGGGAGTCTGAGGAGAGGTATCGGACGGTCATCGACGCCTCTAGGGACGCCATATACGTCGTCCAGGATGGAAAGTATGCGTACATCAACCAGCAGGGGGTCGAGATGCTGGGATGTGAGGCGCCATCCGACCTCCTCGGTCGCGATGTACTCGAGTTCTTCCACCCAGACGAGAGGACGCGCATCGCAGGCTATATTCGTGGGAGGCACAGCGGCGAGGACACGCCGACCGAGTATGTTGCGAAGATTATGAGGCGCGACGGCTCGACGCGTGCCTTCGAGATAAAGGTCGCCATAATCAACTTCGGGGGCAAACCCTCGACGCTCGCGATAAGCCGAGACGTAACCGAGCGGGAAAAGACCGCCGAAGCGCTGCGTGAGAACGAGGCTGAGAAGACCACACTCCTCTCCACAATCCCGGACGGGCTCAGCCTAGTCGATTCTGAATACAGGTATCTATGGGTCAACGCGCTTGAGGCATCCCGGGTGGGCAAGAAGCCCGAGGATCTCATAGGTAAACCCTGCTTCACCATCTTCAACAAACGGGCGAGCCCGTGTGTAGGTTGCCTCGTCCCCAAGGTCTTCGAAACGGGAAAGGCGGAGAGTTGGACGGCAACCGATAGCCAGGGTAGGATTTGGAGGATAATGGCCAACCCGATAATGGGCGCCGACGGAGGAGTGGACTCCGTGATAGTGTTGTCCCGCGACGTGACCGAGGTGTCGAGGAGCCAGAGTCGGACAAACGCGCTGCACGCCAGCACACTAAAACTCGACGCCTCGCGCACCGTGGAAGAGGTATGGGGCGTGGTCTTCGACGCACTGACCAGCGTGCTGGGCTACAAACAGACCGGCATAGGTATCGTAGAGGGTGGCTACCTGAAGTTCAAGGCGAGGTTCAGGGTCGTCGACCGCGACAACTTCCTGCCCCTCAGTGGGAAGGGGGTGACGCTCAGGGCGCTAAAGACCCTCCAGACTCAGGTAGTCGCCGACACGCTGTTGGACGAGGACTACGTCCCCGCCGACCCCCACAATCCAGAGAACCTCTTCCGATCCGAACTCGTCGTACCCGTCGTCGTCGACGGAGTGGGCGTCGCCGTTCTGAACGCCGAGTCCAAGGTAGTAGGTGGATTCAACGAAGACGACCGAAAACTATTGGAGATACTCGCACTCTACGCCTCGCAGACAATAAAGAGGATATGGCAGGTTAACCACCTTCGTGAATCCGAGGAAAAGTACCGGCGGCTCGCTGAGAACGCGGCCGACGTCCTCTTCGTCGTCGCCCTCGACGGCACGATCACTTATACAAGCAGGGACGTGAATCCACACGTCGGCTACACCCGCGAGGAGATCGTGGGGAAGAGCATCGCCGAATTCATCTCGCGGCCCGAAGTCGAGAGACTGCTGAAGATATTCGGGGAGGCGAAGCAAACCGAAGAGTGGGATCCCGTTGTGCTCGAGATCCCGAGGAAGGGCGGCGGATCCGCCGTCCTCGAATTCAACCCCTCCCCCATACATAGCGACGGAAAGATCACGGCCATCCAGGTCGTGGTACGCGACATATCATCACGCATCGATCTGCAGAGGAAGCTCAACGCCCTCCACATGAGCGCACACAGGCTCTCGAAGACGGAGGACCTGGCCGAGGTCTGGGAGATAGCAGTTGATACCCTACGCAGCGTGCTAGAGTTCCACAGGGCTGACATAGGTGTCATCGAGGGCAACTTGATGAGGTTCTCGCACGGCCTAAACAAGGAGCACCCGGAGCTGGTCCTGCCCCTGAGCGGCCGAGGCGTCACAGTCAGGGCCGTAAAAACCATGCAGACGCAGCTCGTCAGGGACGTGTCAAGGGACGAGTCGTACGTCCCCGGCATCGAGAACCCGATGAAGTACGCGTCCGAACTCGTCGTGCCCGTCGTAGCCGACGGGAGGGTCGCGGCGGTCATCAACCTCGAGGAGGCGAAACTCGACGCATTCGCCGAGGCGGACATACACCTAGCCGAGACGCTGGCGCTCCACATAGCGTCGGCGGTCAGCCGGCTCTGGCGTGCCGAAGCTGATAAGAGGGAGAAGACGAGACTCGCCACCCTGCACGCGAGTTCCGTCCGCCTATCCGCCGCGTCCACCGTCGACGACGTCTGGCGGCTCGTCTTCGAGGACCTCCGTTACTCCATGGGCTTCGATATGACCGGCGTTGGCCTCGTTGGGGACGGCGTCATCTGCTTCACCCGTGGGACGAGCCACATCCCCGCCGACTTTTTCGAGATATCTCTTAACCTCAAAAGCATAACGACGAGGGCCGTGAAAACGAAGGAGACGCAGTATGTCAAGAACACACGCGAGGACCCCGACTACGTGGAGGGTCCGAGGCGCGAGGGGGTCAAGCCTTACAGCGCTGAGATAGCTGTGCCCGTGGTTGTCGAAGGTAAGACCATCGCCGTCCTCAACGTCGAGGTGAGTAAACCCGAGACACTCGGTGAAGCTGACGCCCGGCTGATGGAGACACTCGCACTGCACGCGGCGACGGCCGTATCACGACTGCGGCAGCGCGACGACGAGAGAAGGTATAGGCATAGACTTGAGATACTCAACAGGCACGCCAGTGACCTAGAGGAGGCGGGACGTCTGCAGGACGCCCTCAGGTTAACATACGACTCGCTCATCGCCCTCGGGCTGAAGAATCCCTCCATCTCGCTTCTGGAGGGCGATACACTGCAGGTGCCCAAGATCGAGGGACGGCACAGCGTTTCACCCATGAGCCTGCCTATGGATGGGCCGGGCATCACAGTACGTGCCGTGAAAACGGGGAAGACTCAGCTCGTCAACGACGCCGCCTCGGATCCGGACCTTATGCCGAGCCCCGAGGGGCTGCCGATCGGCTCCGAGCTGGTCGTACCGATAAAGATAGGTGAGACCATCATCGGTGTGCTCAACCTTGAGAATGTAGAAAGGGACGCTTACTCGGAGGAGGACGCTCGCATCGTTGAGATGCTAGCCGCACACGTCTCGTCGACACTCAACCGCCTCAAGATACTCGAGGGGCTCCATAGGGAGGTTGATGAGAGGACGAACGCGCTGCTATCCGCCGAGCAGATGGCGACTGCGGGCAGGGTCTCGGCGATGGTGGCACACGACCTCAGGGGCCCCCTACAGACGATAAGCAACGCGAGCCGCATCGTACGCCAGAAGCCAGAGAAGGTCGGGGAGATGCTGAGCCACATAGATTCCGCCGTCGAGAGAAGCATATGCATGCTAGAGGAACTGAGGCTCAACACACGTGAGGAGCCTCTAAAATTAGCTACAACGGATCTCTCCTTACTCGTCTCGGACACGATCAAAGAGCTGTCCTCAGTTGAGGGCGTGGACTTCGAGGTCAAGATGGGTGGAGGACTAGCCTCTGTGCAGATCGACCCCTTAAAGATCAGGCGCGTCCTCGACAACCTTCTCAGAAACGCCATAGAGGCTATGCCCACGGGTGGAAAGATAACCGTCACAGCCGAGAGAATCAACGGCGAGGTCGTCGTCGAGGTCTCTGACTCGGGTAAGGGCATACCCGCCGAGATGGATGGACGCCTATTCAAGCCGTTCTCAACGACGAAGACACGCGGCCTTGGACTCGGACTCACCTACTGCAAGAAGGCAGTCGAGGATCACGGTGGATCGATATTGGTGAGGAACTCCGATGGAGGGGGCGCAGTCTTCACCATTAGGCTCCCCGCGCCACGCGTCGAGCAGATGCAGGGTATATAATGAATATAATATACTGCACACTATAATATGGCATGTAAAAAAATATGTTATAAGTGTCTCTAGAAAAGTGGTATTTGATAGTGTATGAGTATGATTGGGGGAGGCGTCGCCAACGCCGCTCACTAAGCCCTACCCACCCACACCGGTGGGCTACCTCGACTGGAACGACCTCGCCGAAAACTACGCGGGGAAGGCGACCACGCTTATCGTCGACGCCTCGGGGAAGGGCGACTACTCGACGATTCAGGAGGCTGTCGACGCCCTGGGGGCGGGCGGCGGCGAGGTGCTCGTAGCCGAGGGGAACTACACGCTCACGCGGGCCATTGTGCTCAACAGCGTGGAGGGCGTCACCATGCGGGGCATGGGCCCCGGGACGGTGTTGCGCGTCTCGGACAAGGTGGAGAAGGCGCTCACGGTAGACGCGACGGCCGGCCAGAGGATGATCGTGGTCTCGGACGGCTCCGCATTCAGTGTTGGGCAGCATCTCTGCGTCACCGACTCCTCGGGCTTCGAGGTGTGCCGCGTCGAGTCGATCGACGGCGACACGCTGACCATGGAGGGCGTCCTCGTGAACGGCTACTCGGTCGCCGACGGCGCGAGGGCCTACACGTGCCACTCCGCCGTATGGATCACCGGTGCCTCAACGCGTGTACGCGTAACCAACCTCCAAGTCGACGGCAACAGACTCAACCAAGAGTTCGGGCGCACGGGCTACTACCCCTCCGAGCATCAGGGGGACGGTGTTCGCGTTAGCGACGGCTGCGAGGGCGTGCTGCTTGACCACCTCTGGGTGCGGTCGGCGGTCGCGCATGGCGTCTGCCTCGGTGGGGAAGGCCACCGTGTCGAGTTGTGCGAGTGCTGGGACAACGGATACGACGGCGTAAACGCGGAGCCGAGCTGCGACCGGATCACCATATTGGGCAACTATTGCCACGATCAGGTCTACTGGAACGGCGTACAGTTCGGCTACTCCACATACGCGACGGGCAGCGCCCTCATCGTGGGCAACGTCCTCGCAAATAACTACCAGGGGATAGCGGCGCAGGGCGGCTCCGGCGTCGACATAGTCGGCAACGTCATACAGGACAGCAGATACGACGGCGTCGAGCTCTACGACGTGGACCGCTTCATCGTCTCTGGGAACCTGATCACTGGTGCCTTGGACCTAAGCGACATGACGAACGAGGGCATACACGTTGAGCACGAGTGCAGCGTCGGCGTCGTCTCGGGAAACCTCGTCGAGAACTGCGCGGGGGACGGCGTCCACGTCGAGAGCGGCGCCTACCTCTCGATCACTGGGAACACGATACGCCACGTTGCGAAGCACGGCCTCAAGTTCGCGCAGATCAACGGCAGGGACTCGACGGTCACCGGCAACACTATCGTCGACTGCGACGCCGGCGACACGGAGACCTACTCGGGGATCGCCGTGCTTGGCGACCGGGTTGCCGTCGTCGGCAACAGGGTCGACAACTGCGACAAGTACGCGGTGCATCTCGCCTCGACCTCGAACAAGTGCATAGTCACGGGCAACCAGCTCACGGTCTACGCGGGGTCGAGCCTCGGCGCGATACAGGACGACGGCACAGGCAACGTCGTCGAGCACAACGTGGTGGCCTGACATGTTCGCGTACGGGCAGTTCGGTTCGGGCTTTACACTCTCCTCTCCGGGGGCGCTCGCCATCCGATTCGGGAACCTGGTCGCACGGCGCGGTGAGGGGTTCACGCTGAATATGAGGCGCGTCTCGGGGCGGGACGCCTACGGGAACCCGCGCTACTCCGAATCTTCCGCGGAGCTACAAGGTTTCGTTGAGGAGGAGGGTGACACAAGGCGAGGCCCCTCCGGTGAGAGGCGGGGCGGGAAGCTGCTCCTCTACCTCCCCCTCTGGTCGCCCGTCGAGGAGGGGGACACCGTGGAGGCACACGGCGCCACGTGGACGGTAGGCGCGGTCACGAGGAATAGAGCGTACGCCTCGGCGGAGGCGGTGAGGAGGGGGAGCTGACGGACCCGAAGGCCGCCATCATAGCCCTGCTCGGGGGGCATTGGGCGCTCGACTTCCGCCCCCTCTTCACGGGGGAGTGGTACGACGGGCGCGAGGAGACGCCTCAGGTGACCGTCAACCACTTGGCGACGCGCCCCGAGCCCATAGGGCTGAGCGACGCGGCGCCGGCGCCACGCCGATTCCGGGCGACATACGCCATCGACGTCTGGAGCCGCGGCGACCAGGCGCGGAGATTCGCGATGATGAGGGAGGTCGACAGGGTGCTACACGGCTACGCGCCCGAGGGGGCCGAGTGGGCGGACGTCAGCGACTGGGCCGACCTCGACGAGGCCGGGGAGCCGCCCGTCTACAGGAGCCGGGTCAGAGCGGGGGTAATCTGGTACGGGTGAAGTTGAATGGTGAACTACAAGGGTGGAGACCTGATAGAATTCGGGTACAAGAACTACTCGGAGTCCAGCTACGGGGGGAGCCCGGGCTCGACGCCGACGACCCTGTACAGGGTCGGGCACGTGACGGAGATAGCTCCGCGTTACGACCCGGAGTTGCAGCGCCTCTGGGCGCTCCGCGACGCCTCCACGCCTGCGCCGCTGGCGCTGCTCAGGGGCAAGGAGACGGTGGGTCTCAGGCTTACATGGGTGCAGGGGACGCTGGGCCAGTACGCGCAGGACGGCTGGCTGAACGACCACGAGAACTGGTTCGCCGAGGCCAAGCTGTACAGGGACTCGGGAAACGCGGTTTACCTCTACTGGACGGGGCTGAAGTTGGATGTCCTCACGGTGCGCTGCGGCATGGGGGAGCCTATCAAGTGGACGGCCGACCTCGTAGGGAAGCTGTACGACTCGAAGACCTCCACCATACACGGCTACGGCGCCTCTCCCGGTGACCCGTGGGAGTGGAAGGACAGCTATGTGCAGGTAAGCGCCGACGACTCGGCGTGGACGACGGTGCCGTGCGTGACCGACTACGAGTTCAAGGCAGGCAACGGCCTCCACCCAGTCTACGTCTTCAACTCCTCCGGCTCGAAGCAGCTCGCCGCCCTCGAGGAGATGGGGCAAACCTGCTCCGCTCGGCTGACTATGAACCTGCAGGACACGGGTTGGCTCGACTACCTCGTGGATCAGACGGAGTTATACCTGAAGCTGGTGCTGCCCGATGGGCGGTGGCTGAAGCTGAACAAGGGGAAGGTGGCGCAGATGGACCCGGTGGTGAAGCCGGAGGACCTCGTCGCGTGCCGCGTCGGCTTCGAGGGGAGGTGGCTGACAAACGGCTGGTGAGGCAGAGATCCGGGGGCACAGGGTGGTCTTCCGCCAGTGGACATACGGGGAGAAGCAGCAGGCGCTCCGAAGCGCGACGAGCTGGAGGCGCGCACCCACCGGGGAGCTCCAGCCTGACGTCGACCCCTGGGTGCTAAACGACCTGATGCTCGCCGCCACGGTGGTCGAGTGGGACCTCGTGGACGAGGCGGGGAAGCCTCTGCCCGTCACCGTCGAGGCGATGCGTGGGATACGCCCGCCGGAGCTCGTCGAGGAGATGATAGCCCACACGCATGGGCTGAACGGCGTGGGGGTGGAGGCGAGAAAAAAATAGTGGAGGCAGTGAAGCGCGGGCGGCCCTCGGCGGAAGCTGAGGACGCGGCGATTTGTGCCGCGACGGGCTGGACCTGGGGTGAGCTCCAGGCACAGCCGGCGGCCTTCGTCGCGCGCCTCGGGGTGTACCTCGGGGCAGTCACCGACGCGCGGAGTCGTGAGCTTGAGGATGGGCTGAGGAGGATGAAGGCGTGAGGACGCTGGGGATCGAGGAACTACCGGAGGCGCTTGGGGCGCTGCCAGAACGGATCAGCGAGGCGGCGCACGCCGCGCTTGGGCTCGATGGCGTGGTTGCCCTGGCTCGGACACTCTGCCCCATGGACACTGGGGCACTGGCGAGCAGCATACGCGTCGAAAGGGCTGGGCCGCTTGAGGCGTCCCTCGTGGCAGGAGGAAACGGTCACACCAACCCGCGGACGGGGCGAGTCATTGACTACGCGGCCGCCGTCCACGACGGCACGAGCACGAGGCCACCCCGCCCATTCATCACACAAGCCATACTCATCGAATCCGACACCGTCGCACATGCGGTACTCGAGGGGGTCGAGCCATGAGCGAGCGCACACTCATCTACAGGGTTCAGGTCACTGGCCTCGACGTCGCGAAGGCGGCGGCCGAGTCCGCGGCTTCGGGGGCGGAGTCGGCGAGGGAGTCGCTGAGCGGGCTTCAGGCCACAGGGGCGCAAGCATTACCCCTGCTGTCGAGCGGGCTGCACACGGTGAACAGCGTTAGGCTGGGTGTCGAGAACCTGACACGTGCGTTGGCCTCCCTTAACCCGGAGTCGGCTCTACGCGCGTTGATCGGTATGGTCGGCGCCGCATCGAGCCTGAGCCGCGTGATGGCGCGGCTTAGGGATTCGACTGCCGCGGCGTCGGCTGCTCAGGCGACTCTGAGCGCGCTCTCGGGTAACCTGTACCTCATCCCCCTCGCCATCGCGGCGGGTACACTCGTATACCAGAGCCTGCGCTCGATGCAGGAGGGGGGCAGCGTCGGCGAGACCGGCGTTTACCTGCTGCACAGGGGGGAGTACGTCGTCCCCGCGAACAGGGTGAGCTACGGCCCAATCTACGTCAGCTTCGAGGGAAGCGGCGGGGACGCGGACGCACTCGTCTCCGGTCTCGGGCCGCGGATAGCCGAGAGGCTCAGGAGGGGGTTCTAGTTGAGCATCTCCCCCCAGCCGCAGTGGGCGCGGGTGCACGTCGAGGTGCACGAACAGCCCGGGTGGCTCGATGACTGCTTCCGGAGCACCCTTTGGACGAAGTTCCAGTCGGCCGCCTCGGAGGGCTTCGAAAACGCCAACGACATTTCGGGGGACTATGCGACGATGTCGGTAACCGAGGGTGGGACTACGAATGGCTGCGGGTGGAGGAAGGACCTCTCAGCGGCGGCGCTTTCGACTTCGACGTATCCCTCCCTCAGGGTTCGCCTCCGCGGCAGGGGCACCACGCCGCAGTACAGGGTAGCCGTCGAGGCCACGGACACAACCGTCGACGACACGGGGTGGACCAACGCCCCGACGGAGTTCGAGGCGGTAACCCTCCAGCTCACCGCCGCGAAGACAGTCAAGTACGTCAGGCTCTATGCACGCAGCTTCACAGCGGGCGCCTCGGCGCAGATCGACTACGACTACGCCGTCCTGCAGAGAAGCCCGCCGCTGATACCCGCGGAGCACTATGAAACGGAGGTGGATCTGCGCCACACGTCGGCGTCCTCTGGGTTCCGCGTTAGGTGCTGGCACGATCCGCTACACGGCGTGACGGCGCGCCGCTACCGCTTCGAGGAGGGCGCAGGCGTGAAGGCGTACGACCTCTCCGACGACGCGGGGCACGGCTCACTACTCGGCTCCCCCACGTGGGGCACGGGGAAGCACGGCGGCTGCCTCCAGTTCACCGGCGCGAGCAGCCAGCGCGTCGACACCGGCTACACGAAGGCCATCGCCACCACGGGCGCCCTCACAATCGCGTTGTGGGTCAAGGGATACTCCGGCGCGACCGGGGTCATCGTCGGCTCGGGCAAGGCCGTCACCGGCGGCTGGAACCGGCTGCAGCTTAACCTCCAGAGCACAGATGAGGTGCGCATTTACGCCAAGGACGACGCCCTCAACCTCCTCCAGTACACGAGCACCACCCCCGTCCTAGACGGCGCATGGCACCACGTCGCCGCAGTGGTCGACCCCGCAAACGACCGCGTGCAGCTCTACGTCGATGGAGAATATGACGGACAGACAACCGGTACGCTCGGCACCATCACGCTCACCGGGTACGACT
>DUKA01000233.1 GCA_013329615.1 Candidatus Bathyarchaeota archaeon | reverse complement strand
GGTTAAGCCCGGGTAGACGACGAAGGCGATGTGCTTCATGGCATATTTCTACGAATTTTTCGCTTAAAAGAGGTTCTAGTAAGGTTTAAAGAAAGAGGCTCCCAAGAGACTACCAACATGCTTTTCCAGACGGTGAAATCGGAGATAGTCTCGCATCTGAGCTACATCGTCGCCTCGAAGGGGGAGGCGTTCGTCGTCGCCCCCCGCCGCGACACTGACGTCTACGTCGAGATAGCCCAGGGGTGGGGCGCGCAGATAAAACACGTATTCGAGACGCATAGGAACGAGGACTACGTCATAGGCTCCATTGAGTTGGCGAGGATTACAGGCGCGAAGGTGCACCACGGCTCCGGGCTGCCTTGGAAATACGGTGAGACGCTGCGCGACGGCGAGGAGTTCAAGGTCGGCCTCCTCAAGGTCGTGGCGCTACACACGCCGGGCCACTCCCCGGACAGCTCATGCTACGCGCTCTACGACTCGGAGGTCGGGGACAAGCCGGTGCTCGTCTTCACAGGCGACACGCTCTTCGTGGGGGACGTCGGGAGGACCGACTTCCTCGGCCCAGAGAACACGGCGATGATGTCGGGCAAGCTCTACGACGGCATCCACGGCAAGCTGCTCCCCCTCGGAGACGGCGTCGTCGTCTTCCCAGCTCATGGCTTCGGCTCGGTCTGCGGCGGCTCGATAAGCGAGCGCGAGATCAGCACCCTCGGCGCTGAGAGGGCGATGAACCCTATGCTAGGGCTGACTAGGGAGGAGTTCATCGAGAGGAAGGTTGGGGAGCGCCACGAGACCTCGCCCTACTTCAAGATGATGGAGAAATACAACCTCGAGGGACCGCCGACCCCCGCGCATCTTCCGACTCCCCCCGCCCTCAAGCCCTCGGAGTTCAAGGCAGCTAAGGCGAAAGGAACACAGATTATCGACACACGTGCGCCGCCCGCGTTCGGCGGCGCCCACATCGAGGGCTCCTACAGCCTTCCCCCGACCCGCCTGTCGAACGCCGGCTGGGTCATACCCATCGAGAATGAGGCACTGCTAGTGGTCGATGACGCTAAAGCCCTCGACTTCGCCGTCAAGAACCTGTACAGGATGGGGTATACGCGCTCCGCGGGTTACCTCGCTGGCGGCCTCGAGGCGTGGTACAAGGAGGGAAACGGGCTCGCCAAGGTGGACATCGCCACATGCCAGGGGCTGCGGGAGATGATGAAGACCGAGAAGCCCGTCGTGGTCGACGTCCGCAGATACAGTGAGTGGGACGAGGGGCACATAGAGGACGCGGTTCACATCTACCTCGGCAGACTCCCCGAGAGGCTCGGCGAGATACCTGAGGGCAGACCCGTCGTCCTCCAATGCAAGACAGGGACACGCTCCAGCTTCGCCGCCAGCATCCTCCTCAAGGCGGGCAGGAAGAACGTCTACAACCTCCTAGGGGGCATCGACGCCTGGAAGAAGCTCGGCTACCCCCTCGTCAAGGATTAAACTCAACGTTTTTTATCTACGGCTCCAAGTTGAAGACATGTTTCCCCTTGGCATCGAACCCTACCTAGTCGGAGGGGTGATAATCGGTCTCGGCGTCAGCCTCATCTACGTTCTGACGGGGTTGCACGCCACACAGAGCAGTTTCTTCACGACGACCCTCTCGTGGTTCTCTAAGAGGGTGCACTTCCAGGAGGAGAGAAACGTAAAGGAGCGAGACTGGCGCCTGATGCTCGCACTCGGATGCATCACGGGGGCCCTCATCTACACGCTCACGCTGTCGCCGACCGGTTTCTGGGTAACAGGTGTCGACCTCTGGAGACTTGCGCTCGGCGGGCTCCTCGTCGGCTTTGGGACGAGGCTCTCCAACGGCTGCACATCGGGCCACGGCATAAGCGGCCTCGCGTCGCTCTCCACCACCTCTCTGTACGCCGTTTTGACGTTCATGGGCGCCGGCATCATAACGGCGCACCTGCTCGAACTCGTGGGGGTAGTGTGATGAACACCCGTAACATCGCCACATATGTCGGAGGTATACTCTTCGGCTTCGGCCTAGCCTACAGCGGCATGACGAAGCAGGAGATCGTGCTCAACTTCCTACGGTTCGACGACCTCGGCCTGATGTTCGTGATGGGTGGCGCCGCGGTGGTTACCTTCCTCGCGATAAACGTGGTGCCCAAATTCATGGCACAGCCCCTGCTGGGTGGCCTCTTCAAGCCCCGCATCAGCGTCTTGACGAGGAACACCCTTCTAGGTGCTTTAATATTCGGCGTCGGTTGGGGGATATCCGGCCAATGTCCGGGCTCGGCGGTAGCCAGCCTCGGGATGGGTAACTGGCCCGTGATAATCGGGTTGGCGTTCATGTTCATCGGAGCCTACCTCAGAGGCATGCTAGTGAAAGGCTAGATCTACATACACGGGGATGCGCGATTGACCTTCGACCCGCTGCTCTTCCTGCTCGCCTTCCTCACCGCCATCATCGACATCATATTCGGCATGGGCTTCGGCCTCACGATGACGCCGCTACTGCTCTTCCTGAGCCACACACCGAAGGAGATAGTACCCGCCCTGCTGCTCAGCAGCCTCATCGGCAACATACTCAGCAGCATCTTCAACCACCGATTCAGGAACGCGGACTTCACACCCGGTAGCCGCCTCTTCAAGGTGGTCCTCGTCATCGGCGCCGTGGGCATAGCGGGGAGCACCATAGGGGCAATGGTGAACACGGGGATATCGAACTTCTACCTCGGACTCTACATAGGGGCGCTGATAATGGGCACAGGTATCTTCCTGCTGCTCAACAAGACGCTGAGCATTGACTTCAGTTGGTGGAAGCTCAGCGTACTGAGCCTCTTCGGCAGCTTCAACAAGGGGATAAGCGGCAGCGGCTTCGGCCCGATCATAACGACGGGGATGCTGTACATGAAGATCAAGGAGAAGGAGGCGGTCTCCGTTCAGAGCTTCTCCGAGCTATTCGTGAGCCTTGTGGGATTCGCCACGTTCCTAGTGTCGGGCGCGGTTGTGAACTGGGACCTGACGCTCTCACTGAGCATCGGTGTGGCGGCCGCCGCGCCCATCGCCGCGTTAATAGTGAAGAAATCCCATGGCGGGGCACTGCGGAACGCCATCGCGGTCGTGACAGTAATCCTCGGCGCTGCGACACTCGTGAGACTCTTCATCTAGAAGTTTATATGGTTCAGGGGAATGATGAAAAACATTAAACCGCGGCCAATACGGGGGGCGTTTACTTCTCCTTCTTGCGGAGATACCACGTCTCGCCCTTGGGGCTCGTCTCGATCTTGAACATCGGGTTGTATGCGAGCATCTCCTTGACGAACTCGCGCATCTTTATCCGGGAGCCGTCGCTCCTCACGATGTCCTCGTCGAGGCTTATGACTACCTTCTTACCCTTGTCGAGCTTGGATGGCATTGCTATCGATAAACTAACCGCGCCACCATGTTTAAGTTTTTTATGAGTCGGGAAACCAGACGACGAGAATCGAAACATGCAGGGGACGCGAGACGCATCATAAAGGTGTAAAAAACAAAACGGGGGAGGGAAAAACGCCGCCCCCCCTGAGCCCAAGAAATTATGGGAGGTACTTCTTGCACTTGTAGCAGTACCAGCGCTTGTACTGCTCGACCCACGTCGCCGGCTGGCCACAGTCAGGGCAGAACCTCGCGGTCTGAACCGCAGGCGCCGCCTTCGCCGCTGCGGGTCGAACCGGCGCAGCCTTCGGAGCCGCGGCGGGCGCCGCTGCGACTCTTGGAGCCGATACCCGAGCAGGCTGCGCAACCGGAGGCGCCACAGAAGGCGTGAAGAGCTCCTTAAGCAACTCAGCCGCCTTGTCGAGGTCGATCGCCGCCACGACGGCCGATGCTGCGCCGACATCCATGTACCAGATGAGGGACTCACCCCTGATGAGGAGACTCGTTAGGCTACCCGCCTTGCCCTGCTGGTCGTAGCCGAACGACGCTATGCGGATAGAAGTCATCCGCCTATCCATCTCAGTGGCGAGGAGCACGCCGGCCTCGTTAAGGGTGACAGTCGTCTTGTCCTGGCTTATCTTAAGCAGGCCGCGCTGGGATAGACCATACACCGCCTGCCAGATGGCGTTCCAGTCGAGGTTCGGCTTCGACGGCATCAGCGGCAGGATATAGGGGATAAGCCACCTCGGGTCAGGGTACTGAAGCCCGTTCGCGATGCTCTTCTGCACATCGGCGAGTTTGAGCTGAGTCGAGACCTCCTCGTGCTCGAGCTTCGCCTGCATGGCGACGCGCTTCTGCAGGTCGACGGTTGCGAGGAGCACAAGAAACTCGTTGAGGTTGGCGTCGAACTTGAAGTCGGCTACGCCCGGCTCGAGCCCGGCGTCGAGATACACGAGGAGCGTTGCCGCCATCGTGTCCGCGTTGGGGAGCCTCCGGACTAGGAAGTTGGCGCGCGCCTGATCCTCGCCGAGGAGGAAGCAGGGGTCCTCGGGGCGGATGCTCTGCTGTACGAGGGTCGTCTCCTTGAGCGCTTCCTCGCCTCTCAGTATGGCTATGCTGTTTACGAGGACGGGGGAGGCGAATCCTGCTAGCACGGCGCGTAGTGCGAGCTGGTCGTCTGGGCTCTGCTTCTGCCACCACTGCATGGCCTGTGCGGCGTCGCCCTGCGGGGTGTCGATGACCTCGCCCAGCCTGTTCTTTACCATGTTGAAGCTGCCCAACAGTGGCGCGACCACCGTCTTCGGGACCGTGTACTCCCTAACCTCGGACTCCGCGTCGTTCATGTTCTTCTCAACCATCATTATTCAACTCCTAGCACGTCGTCGTATTTCTCCCCGTTTCGTATGACGGAGAACGCCCTGCTGCCCTCCAGGTTCAGGTATGGGCAGTCGGCTACACCCGTCTTGAGGGTGAAGGAGCCGTCCCCGGGTGCTATCCAGAGAAGCTTTCCCTGCTCCACCCACTTCTTGAGTTCAAAATCTTGTGTGTACTCGGGTTCATCCGAGTCGTCGGCGGCATCATCCTCCGTATACTCGTAGTAGGAGTCGTCCTCGATTGGTACGCCGCCGTACTCGTTGTGCTTGAGGGCGCCCTCGCGGTCGAGGTACTGCCAGTAGTTCGCGCCCCAGAGGTTCATCGGCTCCATCGCCGACCCCCAGTCATCTATGAAGTAGAATACGGGGTACGCCGTGTGGGCGCCGACCACGGTCGAGGATATGACCGCCTTGACACCGGGCGCGGATAAGACCTCGGGAACCACATACGGCACCTCGGGGCCGGGCCGCACCGGGAACGGCGTATCCTCGATCGGTCCACCGAACTTCAACGCGCCGTTGAGGGTGAAGAAGGTGCTAGGCAGCACGTCCACCGGCCTTATCGGGACTTCGTTGTCCCACCAGAGACCGTCTAGCCCGTAATTGTCAAGGCTGTGGTAGACAACCTCCATCGTGTAGGGGCACCTTGAGAGCGGCACTACCGGTACGCTGAGACGGTACTGCTCCCTCGCCTCAGAGAGGCTCGTGTGCAGGGAGTCCAGCTCCTCCATCTCCTTGCTTGGACCCGCCTCGTTGAGCAGTGAATTATCGAGCTCCTCCTCGCGGGCCAGGTCGCTGAAGTACTTGTCTAGGAATGCGCGCCTCTCATCAGCCGTAAATGGGGTATTCACATCCGTTCACCTCCGGTCCAATAGCTCGTGTCCCAACCATCGTTGGCATTCCCGGGTTGCTTGCCTGAGTTGAGCGGGTTGTACGTGTTAAGCGGCTCGCCGCCAGGGCCGTGGCCGTTCAGTATCTTCTTGTCTATGCCCTGATTGACCTGGAACTTGCTCCTGCCACCGGGAGTCGTCGGGGTCTTCGGCGCGCCGCTGTAGTCCCAGCCTAGGTGCTCGTTGTGCTGCGTCACGCCGAGCTTCTTCAGGTCCTGATTGATCTGGTTGTTCACCGTCGGGGAGACCGGCTTGCCGGTGACCGGGTCGGTGAAACTGAAGGCGTCGTTGTCGCCCGTGTAGGGTTTACCGCGCCCGCCCTGAGCGTTCTTGCCGTAGATTATGCCGCTCTTCTTGTCCCACTCAATCTTGCCCTCGCCCTCCATCTTCTCAAGGTACTTCTTATTATCCCTGAACTCGCGCTCCCTCTGGACCCAGCGCTTCTTGACGTCGCGCCACTCTTGTTTCGTCATGTCCGAGGGCTTCGTCTTCGGTAGGGGCTTGGGGCTCTTACATGCGACGAGGCCCTTCTGGTCTCCCTTGGGGAAGCCGAGGTGCTTGGCGTCTACGTCGTTGATGGTCTTGTTCTTTATCATCTCGGGTTTCGGTTGCGCCGTGCCCTTGTCGAGGTGGGTCTTCGCGTACTTTGTCGTCGGCCTCATGTTTGCCTGTACGCCGTGTTTGTCGCAGATCATCTTCAGCCCCTTCTGGTCCTTGGTGGTCATGCCTCTGAGGTCCGGGGGCTTGCCCGCGGGCTTGAAGGACGGGTTCTTTATGCCCGGGTATGGCGACTTGGGGGTCTTTGGCACACTGGGCACTTTAGGCGCCTTGGCGATCTGCGTGTTGATCTTGCTGGTCACGTTAGTGCCCTTGGGGCCGGCTACCGTTGATCCCGGAACTCTTCCCCCAGGTACCTTAACGCCGGGTACCCTGCCTCCCGGCACCTTGGGTGTTCCACCCGTCCCTGGCCATCTGATCTTCGTGTTGAGTGCGTTGCTGATCTTGTTGATCACCTTGCTGGCGGCGTTGGTTGCCCCGGGGAACTTGCCCGCGAGATACTTGCCAGTCATGCCGGCGCCCTTTCCTATGAGGCCCATGCCGCCGCCGATGACCTTGCCTACGCCCCACTGGAAGATTGCCTCGCCTCCGCCGTGCAGGAAACCGCCGAGGATGCTATTGCCGCCGCGGTCGACGTAGTTCTTCATGGTGTAGACGCTGTTAGCGGGTACGTAGACGTACTCACTGCCGCCGAGGGTCACCCAGCCGAGGAGACCGCGGAGGACCAGAGACTTTTTACTGAATTCACCGTCGACAGTCATCCCCGTGACGATCTCCTGAGTCGTCCAAGCGATGCCGTTTGTGATGATCTCCCTGTTGAGCTCGTTGCTCGTGGGGATCATGTCCTCTGTGATTGTGCGGCCCGTTATGTGGCCGGTGTAGACGGTGTATATCTTGTTGTACTTGTCGAGGTCGATGCCCTTGCCGTGGATGAGGTCGTTGATCATCTTATCGATGTGGACGCGGATGTTACCGGGCTCGTCCTTGCCCTTCCAGAGCTTCTGCGCCTTCCCGAACCAGACCTCGCGATCCATGTTCTGCAGATTGTCCAGAATCTTCTTCTCGACCTGATGTCGAGTCTGCATCTCCTGAATCGTCTCGCCGGGACGTGGGCCGAGTTTACCCTTCTTGAGCTGGTCGAAGAGGCCGGGGGTGAGTTTACCCTGCGCGGCGAGGGCGGCGGCTATCCCCGCCAGCGAGGCGGGTATGCCCTGCCTGATCATGTAGTCCCTCAGGGAAGCGTTGGCGAGGACGTTCCCGGCTCCTCCGGATTCGGCTGCGCCACCGTCGTCAGCGTGGACGGGCGTCGTGGCGAAGGAGAAGATGCAGAGGATCATGAGGGCCATCGCCAGCATGTTGAGCTTCTTGTTTCCACCCCGCCCCTTCATGAAGACAACGACGAGGCCCACAACCATCAACCCGAGCAGGACCTGCACCATGAAGACGTCGAAGGGGAAGAAGACGAGGTAACCGAAGCCGATGAGTGCGCCGAGGATCAGCGTCGCCGCCTCAGCCACGCTCGCGTCGACTGCCGCCACCTTCTTGCCACCAAGCCCCCTCAGATCGTTTATTCCGAGCTTGAGCCCGAGGAGGGGAATACTGTCAGTCTGGCTGATGAGTATGGTCAGCATCATCAGAAACATCTGCAGGCTGGTTACCGGGACGAGCACGAAGAGCCTAAGTATGAATGCGAAGGCGACTCCTGCTATCAGCAGGGGGAAACCACCGAGCCCCGCCTGTCCCAGAGATTGTATGATGAAGATCGGCGTCGTGGCGAACTGCTTGAGGCCACCGCCGATCCCCTTCTCGTTGAATACACCGATTATGTACCAGAAGAGGAAGTTCAGCAGGAACCAGAAGACGAGGACGTTCGGCCCCGGGGGCTGCCTGTCGGCGAGTATCAGTATGGCGTCTAGCATCGGGTCACCGGAGGCGTTGTAGCCATCGTTTGGGAATAGGAGTAGATAGAAGTGAAGACCCAGCGTCATCAGACCGGAGATTACAGCGGAGAGGATGAAGCTCTTCACCATCTTCGGGAGGCCCGTGATGTAGGACTTCACAACCATGAACAGGAACTGGATGAAGTTCTGCGGTCCCTGCTGATCGGACATAATGGTTACAGTTTCAGGTTTCTACTTTATATCATGTACTATTGAAAAAAACGATTAATTTTATCTCAAACTGAGGTCATTCTGGTCCTCGAGGCTGAGCACGGTCACGCCGTTTCTCGTGCCAAGCCAGAGATTGCCGGCAGAGTCGGTCCAAAGAACCTTGACCTCGGAATGCGACAAGCCCAGTGCCTCTGTGAGCACCCGCACATTCCCGTCCTCGAGCCTCGCCATGCCATTATTCTCCGAGCTGATCCATAAGATCCCGAAGGGGTCTCTGTAGACGGATCGAACTTTCCCCTCCGGCAGACCGTCGTCGACGGTGAAAACCTCGGAAATTGCCCATGAGCCGTCCTGTTTCACGAAGTGTACGGCGCCTCCGATGTCAAGGAGCCCTGTGGCGGCCCATAGGCTGCCATCGTGATCCATATAGAGGAAGTTTATGTCATTGTGGGGAAGCCCGTTTTCGGTCGTGAAGTACGTCCACTCGCCATCCTTCAGCATGCTGATTCCGCCCTTGGGGGCGACGTCTGAGCCGAACCATATGCCACCGTCGCCGTCCTCCAGCATCACGTTGACCTGATTGTTTAGGAGTCCGTCTTCCTCGGCGATCCTCAGCCACTGATCCCCGGGTCTGTGGTATGCGCCCTGCGTCGTGCCAAGCCATAGCTCGCCGCTGCTGAGCTTCAGGATGTAGTTCACTCTGCCATCGACGAGCCCATCGGCTGACGTGTATGTCCGATATGTTGACCCGTTAAACACGGTGTAGCCATTGTCGTGGCCGACGAGGAGCGCCTCGCCTTCGGCTATCATGTGGCGCACATAGCTGAGTTTAACATCGTAGGGGAAGGCGACGCTCTGGCAGCCTTGGAGCTTGATGCCGACGACCCCAAGTTTCCCGCCGACCCATAGTGTGTCACCTATCGGGACCATGCATGTGACGTCAGATGGTGGCCGGATTATCGTGTATGGTCCCTCGGGTATAACATCGTCGACTGGTTGGAACAGGGTGAAGGCGCCGAGCACGCCGATGACGAGTATGAGCATCACAGCGACCACAATGTTCTGGCGGCTAACCATCGACTGCGCCCCCCCTGAGGTGAAGCACACGCCCCGCGAAGCCCTCCAGCTCCTCAGCGTCGTGTGTGACGTAGAGGACGCCCCTCCCCCTCGCCTCAGCCTTGATGAGTCGGTGTATCTCCGCTTTGAGCTCGAGGTCCATGTTGACTAGCGGCTCATCCATGAGAACGTACCGCCGAGCAGGGGCCAGCGCCCTCAGTATCGAGACGCGGCGGGCCTCGCCGCCCGAGAGCTGCCCGGGGAGCCGGTCCCTGTGCTCGGCAAGCCCCGCGAGTCTGAGAAGCTCATCTATCCGCTGATCCTGGAGTGGCTTCGACCTGTCGAGGAGGGTGAAGCGAATGTTCTCGGAGACGGTCATGTGCGGCCAGAGCTCGGGGCTCTGGAAGACCATCGAGACGCCCCTGTCGTTCGGGGGCACCAGTATCGCCGGGTCGTTGACGGTGACGTCGTCTATCGTGATGGTGCCCGAGTCCGGGGGCATGAAGCCAGCGATTATGCGGAGCAGCGTCGACTTGCCACTCCCGGAGGCGCCAACGAGGCCGAGGACCTCACCCTCGCTCCAATCGAGGCTGATCAACTTCAGGGGCTGGACGTATCCGTAACTCTTCGAGACGCCACTGACCCTGATCATTCCGGCTCTCCCCCTGATTGGGTCCTGATGTTAATGAAGGCGACCCCCGCGAGGCCGGCGGCAATCATAGCCGCAACCATGACTAGGCAGAGACCCGCGACGACGTCGGAACTGCCGTAGTGGAGGTAGTTGAATATGCGGATCGTGACGGTACTCGCCCCGGGGGGGACAGTCAGCAGCGTGGCGCCTAGCTCGCCTAGGGTGAAGGCGAAGACGAGCGCCATCGCGGCGGCCAGACCCGACGCCTGCAGGGGCAGCCTGACCTTTAGCCAAGCATCGGAGAGGCTCCTCCTGTAGAGGTCGGCGGCGTCGAAGAGCTGTGGGTCGAGCCTCTTTAGCTGGGCGAGGGCGACGACCGAGGCGACGGGTGTGAAGCGTATCAGCGTCCCCACGACTGGGGTGGCCCAAGTGCCGTAGAGAAGGTCGGTGTATGATGTGAGTTTGATTATGCTTATCCCAATGAGGGGGGAGGGCATGGCGAGGGGGGCGAGGACTATTATCCACCACACCGCGCCTCCGTTCTTCAGCCGATCGACGGCGACGAGCGCTAGCGGGACGCAGAGGACGGCGGTCGCTGTCGCCTGGAAGACGGTGAACCAGATGTCGCCCGCTGCCATCGAGACAGCGTAGCCGATGTTGCCGACCCCTCCAGTGGTCACGATCAGGCTGGTGAAGAGGACGAGGACCTGCACGCCAGTCAACGCTGCGGCGATCCACTGGGGGACGCTGATCCAGACGGGGTAGTTGAGTCTGGGGGAGGGTCTCGGGTGGGCGTCTATCTGCACTGTGCTGCGGAGCGCCTTTTGGGAGAACCAGAGGGCGAGGATAGAGGCGAGCAGTACGGGTATGGATAGCATGAGGGCACGCGCCGCCTGGTTCGTGGCGCTGAAGTCACTGAACACCTCTAGGCTGTATACGTTGACGGAGAAGAGGGAGGGGACGCTGTAGTCGGTTATGGTGAAGGTGAATATCAGTCCGGCCGCGGCGACCAGCGCGGGGGCGATCAGCGGCAGAACGACCCTTAGGAAGGCGTCGCCGTCGGGTCTGTGCAGCCGCGCCGCCTCGACGAGCGAGGCGCTGATGCCCGTGTACCCTATCAGCGCCAGCCCCACGCCGAGCGGGAGGTAGGTCATGAACTCGACGAAGAACGTCGGAGCCCACCCCGAGGTCGGTATTGTTACGCCTGTGCCCGCTATGAGGGTGTT
>DUKA01000152.1 GCA_013329615.1 Candidatus Bathyarchaeota archaeon | reverse complement strand
GAGCTAGTCTGCGAGAAGTGTGGATTCGTCCTCTCAACCACCCTCATCGACCAGGGACCCGAGTGGCGCGCCTTCGACCAGGAGCAGCGCGACAAACTCCCACGAGTCGGCGCACCCGTGACGTGGACGATACACGACAAGGGGCTCAGCACAACCATCGGCTGGCAGGACCGCGACGCATCGGGCAGACGCCTAAGCCCCGAGGAACGCGCACGCCTCTACCGCCTACGAAAATGGCAGCGCCGCAGCAAGGTAAGCGACTCCACCCAACGAAACCTCGCACACGCACTCAGCGAGATGAGCAAGATTGCCTACAAACTCAACCTACCACGCAACGTCATCGAAACCTCAAGCATGATCTACCGCCGCGCCATCCAGAAGCAGCTCATCAGGGGCCGCACCATACAGAGCGTCGCCGTCGCCAGCATCTACATGGCCTGCCGCCAGTGCAACGTCATCCGCACACTAGAAGACGTCGCAGTCGCCGCCAACATCACCAAGAAGGAGGCGGCCCGCAACTACCGCTTCCTCCTACGCGAGCTACAGCCAGACGTCCCGCAGGTAGACCCACACGGCTACATAAGCAAGATAGTTAACAAGCTCGCCCTAACGGGGGAAACTGAGATGCTCGCCATGGGCATACTCAAGAAGGCCTCCAACATGCGCCTCACAAGCGGCAGAGGTCCATCCGGAATCGCCGCCGCCTGCATCTACATAAGCAGCCAGCTCACCGACGAGCGCCGCACACAAGGCGAGATCGCCAAAGAGGCACAGGTCACAGAGGTCACTATCAGGAACCGCTACAAGGAGCTCGCGCAGCGCCTCGAATTCACAGTCAGTCTCTAGACCCCCTATCTTCTCAGCCTGACGGGTAATGCGAAGCCCGAAAGGCCGCTTTCCATAAAAATATACTAGACTCAGTTTCTTACCAGAAACCGCCCTTTACCGTGACCGTTACCTGCGCGTCCAACGACCCAAAGCTCAGCGTGGCGAAGTTGAAGCTGTACGTCCCAGCCCCTAGGGTGATCCACTCGCTCGTGTAGGTAGTCTGCCCCCCCTGCGAGGCCCTGTGAGTGAAGATGGTGCTGTTCCCCCTCTGGATATCCGCCGACCAGAGAGCCCCGCCGCTATTCACGATAACCTGCACCTGAACGGCGCCGTCCATGATCGGGATTTCAAAGTCTTCCTGCACTATATCGGCACCCAGCGTCAACGAGACGGGGATGGTCAGAACGGTCCGCGGATACGTCCAAGCCATGAACGCTGCCACCACGGCTATAATCGCGATAATTGCGACGACGGTCGAAGATACTGCAACTTTTTTTTGCTCCGTTGAAACTCACTGTGTATCGTCTGGGAAGTGATGGTAATAAATGTGCTCAGCTACAAGACGATGCCTCGAGTTCGCCGTCAGCCTCTAAGTCTTTATTCGACACCTCGTTCTAGTGGTCCCATGGGTGACCAGTACCTCGTATTCACCGGCAGGCCCAACGCGGGCAAGAGCAGCATCATACGCGCAGTCACCGGCCTCAAGGTCGACGTTGGCAAGGACCCCGGCACCACCCAGCGCATAAACAGGCACCCCATAGCCGAGGGTCTCACCCTCGTCGACATGCCCGGTTACGGCAGGAGCCTACGCGGCGGCCGCGCACACGAGGAACAGACCAAAGACGACATACTAGACTTCCTCGAACTAAACGCCGGCAGCATAGCCCTCGCCGTCCACGTCGTAAACATAAGCACATTCCTCGAGACCGAGATGCGCCTCGCTAAGAAGGGCTTCATCCCCCTCGACGTCGAGATGGTCCACTTCCTCAAACGTGACCTAGGCATAAACGTCTTCGTCGCGATGAACAAGATAGACAAGGGGCCACGCGACTACATAGAGGACAACGTCGAGGCCCTCAAGGAGGGGCTCGGGCCGAGCATTCCCGTCTTCCCGCTGAGCGCACGCACCGACGAGGGGGTCGGCGCGCTCAAGGAAGAGGTCAGGAAGAAGCTGGCACTCAGGGGCTTCGGAAGCCCATTCGAGCTGGTGCGCTAGGACTACTGTTCGCAGCCTACTACGCCGGCGGCGTCTACCGCGAAGCGCGCCTTGTCCTCGGGTAGGTAGGGGGAGTCGATTATTGTGGCGAGCCTAGTGTTCTCCTTTCCCTTCCTTAGGTAGACCCTGTGGGTGCAGGCGTGCGCCATGACGTGGCCGCCCGTCGGCTTGTTAGGGTCACCGTAGGAGGTGTCTGGCTTTGCCTGCACCTGGTTTGTGAGGACGACGGCGAGGCTGAACGCCTCGGCTACCCTGAGGAGGGCGGCGAGGCAGGAGCCTATCTTCTGCTGGCGGTCACTCAGGGTGCCCCTGCCGATGAACTCGCCGCGGAAGTGGCCTATCATTGAGTCTACTATGACGAGTTTGACGTTGTGCTCCTGCACCACGACTGGGAGGTTCTTGATGAGTATGGTCTGGTGCTCGCTATTGAAGGCGCGGGCGACGAGGACGTTCTGTAGGATGGTGTTGGCGTCGTAGCCGCGTGCCTCGGCGATCTGCTTGATGCGTTCGGGTAGGAAGGTGCCTTCGGTATCTATTACACAAACTTTGCCGCCGAAGCCGCCCTGGTCGACTGGCTGCTGCGCGAGGACGCTGAGAGTGAAGCATATCTGGGTCTTACCGGAGCCGAATTCGCCGATGAGTTCGGTGATGGCGTCTGTCTCGATGCCTCCGCCGAGTATCTTGTTGAGGTCGGGGCTGCCCGTGTTGCATTTTAGCATGCGCATTCTCTTTTCGAGGACCTCTGTGGCGGGGATGAAGCCGAGATCGACCTTACCGCGTGCGAGTTGCATGACCTTCTGTGCGGTGTCTGCGCCCATGCCCGTGAGTTCCTCTATCTCGCGGCTGGGGGTGACTGCTATGGATTCGTAGGTGCTGAGTCCGGCCTTCCTCAGCTTTGCCATTGTGGCGCTTGATACGCCGTCTAGTTCTATCGGGTCTTGCTTCTCGACGTCCTCGGCCATCTTGATCGATTCGGTTGGGTCCACTTTCGCTTATAACGCGTGCGCACCTGTTTGGATGGGGGGGTTGGGTGAAAGTGGGTCAGGCGGAGAGGAAGCCGCCGTCGACGGCTAGGAGCGCGCCTGTTATGTAGCTTGAGAGGTCTAAGGCGAGGAAGAGTGTGGCGCGGGCGATCTCGTCGGGTTCACCGAGGCGTGCCATGGGTATTCGTGTAAGGAAGTCGTACCCTGTTTTGGCTAGGCCGATGTTCCCCTTGAAGAATTCCGTTGCTGCGCCTTTCGTGCCTTGGGTTACTATGCCGCCGGGGAGGAGGCAGTTGATGCGGAAACCCTTGTCGCCGAAGTCACGTGCGAGGCTCCGGGTGAGGCCTATGACGCCCGCCTTTGAGGTGTCGTAGTGTACCATTCCCTTCTTGAAGGGGAGAATGGCTTCGATGCTGCTGACGTTTATGATGACACCGCCCTTTTTCTTGCGCGCCTCTATCATGCGTTGGCACATCCAGAGGACGGATTCGAGGTTTATGGCGTAGACCTTCTGGAAAAACGCCTCGTCGATGTCGAGGAAGTCGCGGAAGGGGTAGATACCTGCGTTGTTGACGAGGGTGTCCGGCTCAGAGTCTTTGAGGGCGTCCCAGAGGGTGTCTATTTCTGTCTTCTTGGAGAGGTCGACCTTCTTGGTTACGATGTTGACGCCCCACTTCTTCAACTCGCTCGATGTTTCCTTCATCTTCTTTTCGTCAACGTCGACGAGTACGAGGTCGGCTCCAGCCTCGGCGAAGCGCGCCGCCATGGCTTTGCCTATCCCAGCGGCTGATCCGGTTATGAGGGCGCGGCGCCCCTTCAATGAGACGAGTTCACCGAGCGACTTGTCGACCAATGCATATCACAACATCGAGGGCTTGACTGTTTCTTCAACGTTTCCCCGCCTCGGGGATGCATAAAGAGAAATCATGGGTCAATTGAAGTACTGTGCCATAGGTGTGGATGCTTGCCTTCGAGGGCGAGGAT
>DUKA01000035.1 GCA_013329615.1 Candidatus Bathyarchaeota archaeon | reverse complement strand
CGCCGCTGCTCCCCGCCCTCGTCATGATCGTCATGCTCCTAATTGGGAGCTCGGCGAGCATGCTGTTCTGGGCGAAGTGGCTCGGTAACTTCATCATGGCACCCGCCGGTAAGGCTGTGGCCTCAGAGGAGGACCTGCCGCTCACGTACAAGTTCACCCTGATCCTCCTCCTCGCTATGGACATCGCAGCGAGCATCGGGTCAGGCTTCGTAATAGGGAACTTCGTCGTTCCAACGATGATAAGGCAGTTCAATTGGGTGACCCCGCCCGACCCGGCGGTATTCGTCGCTCAGCTAGGTGGTTTCCTAATCTGGCAGCTCTGGATCGCGATCGGCGCTGTTATCGCCTTTGGCATGATAGTCAGCCGGTCGAAGAAGGGGCAACTCCAGCCCGCCTATCTGTCTGGTGAGAACGTCGAGGACAACCCAGTGGCCTTCAGGACCACCGCCGACACCGTCGTCGACACGACGGTCGCGGGCATGTTCTTCGACCCGACGATCTCCTCCTCACGCTGGGAGCGGTGGGCGATCATCGCAAGCATAGGGCTGATTGCTCTGACATTCGCTCTGGTGGTGCTATAAAATGACACAAGAAATCGACATGGCATTGCGTGTCCTCTATGTGCTCTCTGCGCCCATTCTAGCTGGGCTACTGACCGGAATCGACAGAAAACTCACCGCCCGCATGCAGAGTCGCATGGGTCCCCCACTCCTCCAGCCATTCTACGACCTGATCAAGCTGTGGGGCAAGGAACCATTCATCACAAATAATATTCAGCCCACGCTGGCCTTCGGCTATCTCGCCTTCACAGTCACCGGAATCTCTTTGATCGCCCTACAGGAAGATCTCCTGTTCATACTCTACACCGTCCTGATCGCAGATGTTTGCCTAGCTGTCGCCGCGTACAGCACGAAGTCCCCGTACAGTAACCTGGGTGGCAAACGTGAGCTTCTCGCGATGCTCTCGATCGAGCCTATAATGGTGCTCACCGCTATAGGTGTTCACTTGATCACTGGGAGCTTCCAAATCTCCAGCATATTCGCCTATCCGACTCCACTAATATTCATCCTCCCAGCGGCCCTAGCGGTCCAAGTTATTGTCCTCGTAATCGACATGAAGAAGTCTCCATTCGACATCTCCGGTTCGAGTCACGCTCACCAGTCGCTCGTACGTGGTGTATACACTGAGTTCAGTGGTTACACGCAGGCGCTGGTCGAGTTGGGTCACTGGCTCAAGGTCTACTTCACGATGAGTCTCATCGCCCTATTCTGGGCCCAGAACTTCCTCATAGGCGGCGCGATCGCCTTCGTACTCTTCTTCGTGGCGATATTGATCGACAACCTCTATCCTCGCCTCGACTGGAAGGACATGCTCAAGACCTCTTGGACATTCGGGTTCATCATGATACTGGTGAACCTGATTGTCATAGTCGTCTTCAAGGTGATTTAACATGAAACTGATGACAAAAGCCCGGCTCAAGTCCCCATGGGTCCTCCACTTCGACACCGGTAGCTGCAACGGCTGCGACATAGAGATTCTCGCCGCCCTTACGCCAAAGTTCGACGCTGAGAGGTTCGGCATAGTCAACATCGGTGACCCGAAGCAGGCTGACATCCTACTCATCACTGGGCCTGCCAACCACCGAAACAAGACCGTTCTCAAGAACCTGTACGATCAAATGCCTGAGCCGAAGCTCGTCATGGCAATAGGTGAATGCGCGTGCTCCGGTGCAATATTCCACAACTGCCCGAACACACTCGGAGGCGTCGACAAGGTCGTCCCGGTGGACGTTTACGTCCCCGGCTGTGCTGCTCGCCCAGAGCAGATCGTCGACGGCGTAGTTCTCGCTCTCCAGAAACTCGCCGAGAAGAGCGAGCAACTAGAGAAGAAGGAGAAGAAAGGTGAGTAGAATGACGACGCAGTCAACAGTAACAGACGTGAAGGGCGCCATCGACGATATAGTCGATAAAACTGATCTGTTCTTCAGCCTCAACGAGCTGAAGAGCGCAGGTGCCCGTCTACTATCGATCACTGCACTCGATCTCGGTAACGAACTAGAGCTTGTCTACCACTTCGAGAAGGGGCAATCTGTTATCAATCTGCACTTGAAGGTTCCGAAGGGCGACCCTGTTCAGAGTATTACGACTGTATACCCGAGCGCCTTCGTCGGCGAGAACGAGCTGCAGGACCACTTTAATGTGAGTGTATCTGGTCTCAACGTAGACTTTGGTGGAAAGTTCCTCCGCATCGAGACGGCTGAGCAGGATACACTCATCAAGCCAGCGGTTGGCCCTGTACCTTTCATCAAGAGGTTCTGGGGCCGCTGCCGCGAGGAGTGCCCCGCGAACGTGAACGCCCCCAAGTACATCCGGCAGATTGCCGAAGGCAACCCGAAGGCGGGTTACAGCACAGTCATCGAGCAGGCTCCTCTACCCGCTATCTTGGGCAGGGTCTGCTTCGCCCCATGTCAAGAGGGATGTAGGCAAGAGAAGAACGAGAATCCCATACAAATCCGTCTCCTCAAGAGATTCACCGCCGACTCGTGTGGGCGTCTCAAGAGGGACGTATCGAGGGCCAAGCTGACCGGTAAGAAGATCGCTGTGATAGGCGGAGGCCCCTCGGGGGTCTCCTGCGCTTTCTACCTCGGTATGATGGGCCACGATGTCACTGTCTTCGAGAAGAATGACAGGTGTGGCGGCGCCATGCTCTGGGGCATACCCAAGTACAGGCTCCCCAAGACCATCATGGAGGAGGAGATAATCGCGCGCTTCGAGGAGGCAGGCGTCGAGTTCGAGAAGGGCAAGGAGATCAAGAGCCTCAAGCCCATCCTCAACAAGTACGACGCCGTCTACATCTCCATCGGCGCAACCGACAGCTACAAGCTAGGCGTCGAGGGCGAGGACACGGAGGGCGTCATCGACTTCCGCGAACTCCTCACCGAGGTCAACATGAGAAACAAACTCCCGAACGTGGGCCAACGCGTAGCGGTCGTCGGCGGAGGCAACAGCAGCATCGACGCCGCCCGCGTAGCGAGGAGGCTAGGGGCAGCAAACGTCACACTATACTACAGGCGCACCGAGCGCGAGATGCCCGCTTCACCGCTCGAGATCCACGGCGCCCTCCAGGAGGGTGTCAACTTCGAGTACCTCACGGCACCGGTCAAGATCATACCCGGTGAACCGCTCAAGATGGTCCTCCAGCACATGGAGCTCGGAGAACCAGACGAGTCAGGGCGCCGCCGCCCAGTCCCAGTAGTCGGCAGCGACTTCACGGTCGTCATCGACACAATCATTAAGGGCATCGGCCAGTCGGTCGTTATCCCGAAGGACTTTGGCGTCGAAGTATCCCGACGCGGCACGATCGTAGTGAACGACAACTACGAGACAAACGTCAAGAACGTCTATGCCGGCGGCGACTGCGTCTTCGGTCCAAAATCCGTGATCGAAGCGCTCCGCGACGGCCGCAAGGCCGCAACCGCGATCGACAAGAGCCTCGGTGGCCACGGCTGGCCCGAGCCGGGGGTTGACCTCAACGAGTTCGTGGGCAGACCCACAAACATCGAAGAGATACGCCTACAAGAGATCGTGCAAGTGAGGGAGCTAGCCCATGAGGAACGGGTTAAAAACCTCGATGAGGTTGAGCTAGGATACAACTCCGCGGAGGCGCTTCGCGAAGCAACGAGATGTTGGAGGTGCGACTGGAATGAGTAGCCACAACACAGCGACGATACAGAAAGAGTACACGGTCTTCCCATTCGGGCCACAGCACCCTGTACTACCCGAACCAATACAGCTCAGATTCACGCTTGACGAGGAGAAGATTGTCGACGTCGTGCCCCAGCTCGGCTACGTACACCGCGGAATCGAGCGCGCGGCGGAACTGAACGACTACAAGCGTAACATCTACCTCTGTGAGCGTGTCTGTGGTATCTGCAACTACATACACGGCATGACCTACTGTAGGGTGATCGAGGATCTGACGGACACCGAGGTGCCCGAGCGCGCAAAGTACCTGAGAATCATCTGGCAGGAGATGGGCCGCCTTCAGAGCCACCTGCTATGGCTCGGCCTATTCGCGGACGCCATCGGCTTCGAGAGCCTCTTCATGCAGATCTGGCGCGACAGGGAGATCATCCTGACCCTCAACGAAAAGACGAATGGTCACAGGATACACCTCTCCACGAACGCCATCGGCGGCGCGAGGAAGGACATCGACGCCTCACTTGCTAAGGAGTACCGGAAGGACCTCGAACTTGTCCGCGAAAAGATAAAGGTTTTAGAGCCCGTCTTCTACAAGGACAAGTCCTTCAGGCAGCTCACCGAAGGCAAGGGAATCCTCCCGAAAAACCAGGCGAACTTCATGGGCGCCGTAGGCCCAACGATCAGGGGAAGCGGGATTCCACAGGACATGAGGACACTCGACCCGACATGCAAGGCACTCGACTTCAAACCAGTCGTCTACGAGAGCTGCGACAGCTACGCGAGGACGCTCGTTAGGTTCGACGAGGTCTTCCAGAGCATCGAGCTGATCAACAAGGCGCTCGACCAGATGCCCGATGGTCCCATACTGAATAAGAACGAAAAGTTCCCCGAGGGCACAACGATCGTGAGAACCGAGCAGCCGCGTGGTGAACTCATCTACTACGTCGAGGGTAACGGCACTAACAAGCTGAGCCGCGTTAAGATAAGGACGCCTACGGGTGCAAACATCCCGTCCCTTGTCTCGATGCTCATCGGTCACGAGTTGCCCGATATCCCAGTCATCGTGCACAGCATCGACCCGTGTATAAGCTGCACGGAGAGGTACGTGCAGGTGAAGAAGGAGGCGAGTTAGGATGCCAGAGATGCTAAAGGAGATACTCAAGAACCTTGTGAGCAAGCCGGCGACGGTCAACTACCCGTTCGTTAAGCCCGAGCCACTCCCCGCAACTCGTGGGGCGCTGAGCTGGGACATGGACAGGTGTGACCAGTGTCAGGACTGTGAGCGCGTCTGCCCGAGCATGGCCATAAAGGTCCTGCCCGAGGAGAAGCGGGTCGAGTATCAGCCCTTTAAGTGCCTATTCTGCTTCCTGTGCATCGACAACTGCATGCAGCAGGCGATCTCGAACAGCACGACCCTCACGGCTCCCGGATACGAGAAGAGGGTTGAGGTCTTCGAGATCAAGAAACAGTAACCCTTTTTTCGGTTACTCATTTTTATTTGTTTAATTCTTCGCCTTCCCTGTGAGGCATTCTATGATCTCCTCTGGGGGTCCCTCTATCTCGACCTCTATGGGGCCGAGTGGGGACTTGCTTGCGTGGTAGATGCTGACGTGGTTGGCGTATGCTGCCTGTCTATTGAGGTGGAATGTAACCTTCTCCGTCTTGGCGGCCCAGCGGGTGAGCATGGCGCGCGTGGCGTCCCTGATGCGGTCGCTGGCGATGCGCTGCCTAAGCTGGTGGAGCGATCCGATGCCCTCCGCCTCGAGGACAATGTATGTGACACCGTGTTCCTTACCGCGTCTCAAAGAGGCGTCGCCGAAGAGGTTTGTTATGGCTTTCCCGAGTTTCTCCTCGCTCTCGGTCGGGTTGACATGCGCCTTGACGGTCAGTCTGACCTCAGCCATTCCGTATCATTCCCATGATCTCATCGAAGGCGGGTTTGAGGTTGTCGATTCCGTCGTCGTTCTTGATCATGTAGTCACTTGAGGCTATGGCGTCACCGATGCCGAAGCCGAGTTCGCGGCGCTCGCGCTCCTTGAACTCCTCCCACGTCTTGGGGTCGTCGCTGCGGCCTCGGCGGGTGAGTCTCTTGTACCTGCTCAGAGGGCTCGCCCAAAGTGCTATGAGTACGACGTCGAAGCCGTCCTTGAAGGCGTCGACCTCGGCGAGGCTCCTAATGCCGTCGACGACAATGAGGCCGTCGGGTCCCCTCTTGAGCATCTCGACGCAGTGGCGCGCAACGGCGTCGGGGCCCTCCTTACGTATCTCCTCGGCGAGGTGCCCGATGTTCTCCCGCGTGGGCTCAAGTCCCTGTTGTTTTGCTTGTTCGCGGATGACGTCGCCCATGGTGATGACTCGTAGACCAGACTCGCGGATCATTCCAGAAAGCGTGGTTTTTCCGGAGCCGGCCATCCCTGTCAGGAGGATGAGTCGTCTCCGAGCCATTTTTTAACCCATCCTTTCAAGCCCGTTGCTTCTAGTCTTTATGAACACGTTTGTGAGACCCGTCTTCAGGGCTTCTTGGGCGAGGCTCATCATCGTCTCCCTGCTAGGCGGCTTCTCCTGTTTAAGGGTTTGGCTGAGTACCTCGCCGAGGTTGTCGAACTGCTGTAGGTAGTAGACATCGCATCGTCCTTTGATGGATTCGGCTATTCTTTTGATGAAGTCGGGGGCGTCGCTGAGTCCGGGGGCGACCGTGGTGCGTACCTCCATCTCGATGCCTAGTTCCTTTGCGAGGTCTAGGCAGTGTTCCACGGCTTCGACGGAGGCTTCGCCTAGGTCGGGGCGCCCAGTGACTACGCCGTAGTCCTCGGGGTTTATTGGCGCCTTCACGTCGAGGGCGACCCTGTCTATGTAGCCGCTCCTGAGTATCCTGTCTATGTTCTGCTTTACGCTGCCGTTGCTGTCAAGCATGACCTTGAGGCCGCGGCTCTTGACGAGTTTCGCCGCCTCGATTATGGCTTCGGGTTGGAGGGCGGGTTCGCCACCGGTGAAGACGACGGCGTCGTTTATCACCTTGTTAGCCTCGAGGCGCTCTCTGAGCAGTTCGAGGTCTATCTCTCTGCCTGCGTCGAGTGGGATGAGTGCGGAGTTCTGGCAGTATGGACAGCGGTAGTTGCAGCCTGCGCAGAATACGATGAGGCTGACGTTGCCATACCAGTCGACGGTGGACATGTCGGTTATGCCGCCGACGCGGAGCCTCACCTCTGGGTTCAAGGTTGTTAACTGATTGATGCGGGCTGCGATTTAAAGGGGTCGGGTTGGTCAGGCTTGACGGGGGCGGTTCCGCCGATTATGCTTATGTGGCTGAAGTCCTCACCGACCGAGCCGTGCCAGTGGCTCTCGCCGGCGGGTATGAAGAACGCCATCCCCGGCTCGGCGGCGTACTCCCTCTCCCTGCTCGCGACTTTGCCCCTCCCGCTGAGTATCCAGAGGCACTGGTCGTGTTCGTGGGTGTGCCAAGTGTTTCTGACGCCCGCGGGGAACGAGACGAGGCTCACGTTGAGGCTCGTCGCCCCCGTCTCCCTCCCGTAGACCCTCTTTATGGTGACCTCACCGGTGAAGATGCCTCCGGAGGTCGGCTCCGCCTTTACCTCACCGAGCTTTCTCATCTTCATGTTGATCGATTTGATTGTGTTGTGGCGGATAATTCAAAGTAACGCCTAGGGGGAAGGCTTAAACTACCCCCTGTGTGGGTGAGATATGGAATCACTTCGAGACGGGTGATGTTGTGGCTGGGAAGAAGCTGATACTTAACGAGGATGATCTCCTCTTCCTCGACACCCTGCAGGGGTGTGGCTTCGACCACGTCTCGGAGGGGAAGCTCAAGGAGAAGCTTCAGGAGCACGGCATGGCGGAGTCCACGTACAACGCGGTCAGGCGCAAGCTTCTCTTCGCCCGCTTCATAGGCGCCATCTACGGGAACCTGACCCTTGAGAAGAAGGACTACCGGCCGCTAGAAGCCGAGGCTGACGAGGAGTCCGGTTAGCAGGCAGGTCACCATCGTGAGCAGGAGCGCCACGATCAGGTGTTTCCTCATTATGATCGACTCGACCTCCTTGCCCGCGGCGACCGTGGCGACTGCGTTGTTTATCTTCGACGGTGTCACGGCGCTGGCTACTCCACCCGCGACGGCGTGGCTACCATAGACTGTCATGAACTGGTTCGGGGCGAGCCCTAGCCCGTCCGCGGCGGTCTTCTGTATCTTGTAGAAGAGGACGTTCGAGGTTGTCTCTGAGCCGCCGACGATCGCGCCGAGGAACCCGAGGCTGGCCGAGACGTAGATGTATGCGCCACCGAATACGAGGGCGAGCGTCTCCCCGAGGACCTGATTCATGGTCGAGCCCGACATGACGAAGCTGACGCCGAAGTAGACCATGATGGTGAGTATGGGCGCCGGAGCCCGCTTGAGCCAGAGGCCGAAGCCCCTGTCGAACTGCTCCTTTGTGGGCTTGAGTGTGACGAGGCTGATTGCGGTGGCGATGAATATCCACGTGTATATCTGGGAGAGTACGTCGAGGTCGACCCTCTGTGCGCCGATGACGATGACTTCGATGGATCCGGGTGTCTTCGAGAGGTAGTCGCCGATGGCGGGGAGGCTCACGATGGCTGCGAGTATTGTTAGTATCACGAGGGGTGAGAAGCAGCGCCACATCTCCCCGCGTTCTACAGTTTCACCGGATGCGGTCTCCGTGCCCTTTCCCCTGCTCATGCGATCATAGGCGGTCAGGGCGAGCATGGTGAAGAGCCCCGCTATTACGCCGACGATGCGTAGCGGGATGAGTTCGTAGCCGAGGGCGTAGTCGACGCCAGCGCTGACGAGGCACGCCCCCGCGAGGGCTAACCCGCAGATGAACCCGGGGACGAGTCCCTTCTTCATCGATTTCACGCCCCCGACGAGCCAGAGTATGGCGAGTGCGAAGCCCGTCGAGATTACTGGGAGGAAGACGGCTATCTCGAAGGCGAACTCGATGGGGTTGAGTCCGAAGAGCTGGCTGGGGAGCGTGATTGGGATGCTGAGCAGGCTGAAGCTGGTAGTTGGGTCGTAGCCGAGGACGGCGACAGAGATGGCGGCGAGTTGACTGAAGCCCATGGCGGCGAGGAGCGGTGGGAAGAGGGCGGGTGTGACGACGCCGAGGGCGGAGAGGAAGGAGCCGAAGCCGACGCCGATGTAGAGCGCCTGCATCTCGCTCCCCGCGACCTGCTTCTTTATGACAGTCGAGATGATCTTGAGGGCGCCCGCTTCCTGCATTATGTAGATGAGTAGCATGGTCGCAGCGACTGTGAAGGCGATGCCGAAGCTCTTGAGGAAGCCAACAAGCGTCGACGTGCCCGCGTCGAGGGGTGTGTTCCCGAAGTTGGTGACGGCGAGTATCACGGCGAGCACGTAGCCGACGAACGCCATATTGAGGCTACCCTGCCGGAGGAAGGCGACACCGACAAGGACGACGAGCAGCGGGAAGAAGGCGAGCAAGAACTTTGCCGTCGGCCCCGTCGTCATATAAGCTGTTGCGATGGCGAGCACGCCGACCACGGCGAGTACCACGAGCGATATCTCCTTTATCCTCTTCTCCTCCACGGAAAACACCCTGAAATATCCAAGATTGTGGCTCTAGGCTAGATAAGACTTAGCGCCTACGCCTTCTTCGCGGCTTCACGCTCAAGCCTGCGTATGAGGCGCTTTAGGCGGTCCTTATCCTCGCGCGTCGCCTTGAACTCGGCGCTGTGCGGGCAGACCGGGTCGTAGACGAACTTGTGGGCGTCTACGTCGTAGACGAGTGGGTATATCCTGCAGCCCTCGGGACGGTTCTCATAGATGCCGCACTTTCCCCCTTCTAGGAAGAAGCAGTTCTTGCCTCTGTTCTTGAGGCGGGTCTCTTCCTCGGCTTCGACGGTGAAGTCGGCTCGTTTGTAGC
>DUKA01000065.1 GCA_013329615.1 Candidatus Bathyarchaeota archaeon | reverse complement strand
ATCCTGTGGTTTGCGACGTTGCTGCTACCACCCCCCTTGGGCATGGCGATGATCTCTAGCTCGTTGCCGGGGACGAGTTCCCAGTAGATTATTGGGACGTGTGCGCCGGTGTTGTCGTTTGTGTTGCCCTTGAGCATGTCGACGGCGTTGGGGCGGATGGGTACCTCCTCGGTGGCGCGCTTCGTCGCCCGGGTCAGTATATCACCGAGCTCGGACCTGAGGGGGAACTTGTCCCCAACCTTTACCATGAAGGCGACTACGCCCGTGTCCTGGCACATGGGCCAGGAGTTCTTCCGGGCGATGCGGACGTTGTCGAGGATGCTCTTGAGCTGAGACTTCCCCGTGGCGCCCTTCGTCTTCTTCATGAGCCTGTCCATCTCCCTGACATACTCTACTGGGAGCTCGGTGGCCGATATCCTCACGAGTTCAACCGCCGTGTCTTCGACTATCTTGCTGAGCGTCATCTTACTTCATCTCCGCGATTATCCTGTCCCTGTTGGCGTTGACCTTCTTCCCGACGACCGCGGTTAGGTTTCCGCCGTGTGTGTCGATTGTTACGATGAGGGGGCCGAAGTCCTGCGTCTCGTAGACCCAGAGACACTCTGGCATCCCCAGTTTCTCGAGCCAGAAGACGTCTTTGACCTTCTTGATGCCCTGTGCGCCGAGTAGAGCGGCGCCGCCGGTGAAGGAGGTGTAAACGCAGCCATGCTTCTGGCAAGCCTTCGCCGTGCGGTCACCCATGCCGCCCTTGCCGATGATGACCGATGGGTGGAAGGTCTCGATGAACTTGTCCTCGAATATCTCCATGCGCGTGCTCGTCGTGGGGCCGGCTGCGACTACCTCCCAGCCCTTCCCCTTCTTCCGCATGATGGGTCCGCAGTGGAAGACGCCGACACCCTTGAAGTCGACTGGGAGCTTCTCCCCCTTCTCGTGGTGCTCGAGCGCCTCCGCGTGGGCCTCGTCCCTGGCCGTTATCACGGTCCCGGTGACGTAAATGACGTCCCCCGCCTTCAGCTTCCTTACATCAGCCTCGGGTATGGGCGTCTTCAGGTGGTACTCCAATGGGATTTCACTCCCACTATCTTCGTTCTACCCCATTTAAAACCTGAGACCGGCTACGCGTTGTAACTAGAAAAAGTATAATATTTACAGCGACAAGACTTGTGAGATGTCTTCGGAGAAACAGGGGCTCGTCCTCCACCCCTCACCCGTGAACAAGGTTTTCCGGGACCGGGTGAAGGAGTTGAGCGGCGAGAAGGTCGAGCTGTGCTTCCAGTGCGGGGCATGCAGCTCAGGTTGCCCCATGACGCAGGAGATGGACTACCTACCAAGCAAGGTCATCAGGATGGTCCAGCTTGGCCTCGAGGAGGCGCTGGAGTCAAAGACCATCTGGGTGTGTACCACGTGCTTCAACTGTGAGGTCAGGTGTCCGAGGGGCATCGACGTCGCCAACGTCATGGAGGCGCTACGCCAGCTCGTGCTGAGGAAGAAGTACGACCGCGTGGCGTTGGACCAGCTCAGCGACGAGCAGCTAAGGGAGCTGCCGCAGGTCGCGATCATAAGCAGCTTGAGGAAGCTAACGGCGTGATTCTATGAACATCGCATACTATCCCGGCTGTACGTTGAAGACGACGGCGAAGGAGTTCGACATAAGCACCAAGGCGTCGGCGAAGGCGCTGGGGATCAACCTCGTCGAGCTCCCCCGCTGGAACTGCTGCGGTACCGTCCACGCGTTGGCGAAGGACGATGTGATGCATCACCTCGCACCGTTACGCAACCTGCTCCGCGTCGAGGAGGCGCAGCAGAGTGGGATCGTCGACGATAAGAAGGTCGTCGCCCTCTGCGCCATGTGCTACAACACCCTAAAGCGGAGCAACCAGGCGTTCAACGCCGACTCCGATAAGGCGAGCAAGGTCAAGGAGAACATGAACAACGAGGCGAGCGTCTACAGCGGGCAGGTCGAGGTCGAGCACCTGCTCGAGACGCTTCGCACGCATGGATGGGATAAGGTCGAGGCGCGTGTCTCGAAGCCCCTGAAGGGGCTCAAGGTGGCACCCTACTACGGTTGTCTCCTGCTCCGCCCACGCGGAATCGGCGTAGACAACGCGGACAACCCCCGCATATTCGAGGACCTGCTAAAGGCGCTCGGCGCGGAGGTCGTCGACTTTGGCTACAAGCAGAAGTGCTGTGGCAGCTACCACACCGTCCACATGGTCGACGTCGTCGCCGACCTGAGCAATAAGATTCTAACTCAGGCTCAGGCTGCTGGCGCCGACGTTGTCGCGACGGCTTGCCCGCTGTGCGAGTACAACCTCGGCAATAGGCAGACCGCGGTAGCGAAGAAGTATCCCAAGTTCAACGGTATTCCAATCGTTTATTTCACCCAGCTGATGGCGCTCGCCTTCGGCTTGGGGGAGGATGAGACGGCGCTCGGTATGAACAAGCCCGACCCGAGGCCGCTGCTACGGGCTAAGGGGCTGATGTGAGCATGGCTGAGAGTAACAAGATGGTAACCATCTACGTGATGGGCAAGAAGCAGAGCGTACCCGCCGACCTGACCATAATGAAGGCGATGGAGTACGTCGGTCACCAGTTCAGGAGGGGCGCCGGCTGCAGGGGAGGCTTCTGCGGCGCCTGCGCCACCGTCTACAGGAAGAAGGGCAGCTACAAGCTCCAAGGAGCACTAGCCTGCCAAAAAATCGTTGAAGACGGGATGATCATAGCCCAGATACCCTTCAGCCCACAGGAGAAGAAGACCTACAACGTCAACGAGCTCAAGGCGGAGGCGAACACCTTCCTTGAGTATTACCCAGAGATCGCGCGTTGCCTCGCCTGTAACACCTGTACCAAGGCTTGCCCGCAGGACATAATGGTCATGGATTACGTTCAGGCGGCTCTCCGCGGAGACGTGGCCCAGGCGGCGAAGCTCAGCTTTGACTGCCTCGGCTGNNCTCGCGCGGCGCCTCGAGTCCAAGTACGTTGAGGGACCCACTGAGCACGTGGGCAAGCGTTGTGATGAGATCGCGTCGGGCAAGTACGACGCTGAGATTGAGGAGCTGAAGAAGATGGACAAGCCGACTCTTCAGAAGAAGTACAACACCAGGGAGATGAAGATCAAATGAGCGGCTACCCGGAGTACATGCAGGAGAGCCTCAAGAAGGTCGCAGACTCACGCGCTGCGCGGTTCGGCAAGGACTTCATTCCGATGACACCGGAGCAGAGGCAGGAGATTCTCGAAAAGTTCCACCCCGACTGGAAGCCGGCGGGGAAGAGGACGCTCGCGATCGGCCCGAGCAAGGGAATGATAATCCCGCACGAGGTCGCCGACATCCTCGAAGCGCACCCGATTGTGAAGTCGAAGGAGATCGACCTCAGCAAGGTCGACTACGACGTTGACGTGCTGATCATCGGCGCCGGCGGCGCCGGTATGAGTGCTGGGCTCCTCGCTCACGAGAACGGCATCCCAGCGGACAGGATATTGATGGTTCAGAAGCTGCGCCTCGGAGACGCCAACTCGAAGATGGCGCAGGGAGGAATACAGGCTGCCGATAAGTTGGACGACGACCCCTTGAAGCACTACCTCGACATCATCGGCGGCGGACACTATGCCAACAAACCGGAGCTCGTCGAAGCGATGGTGAAGGACGCCCCAGATGTGATCAAGTGGCATGAGGAGCTCGGCGTCATGTACGACAAACTCGCCGACGGGACAATGATGGAGATCGCCGGAGGCGGTACGAGCAGGCGCAGGATGCACAGTTGCAAGGACTACACGGGTCTCGAGCTCACCCGCGTCGTGCTCGACGAGTTCATAAACAAGGGAATCGGATACGTCGAGTTCACATGCGCCGTCGACCTCCTCATGGACGACAAGGATCAGGTCGCGGGCGCGGTGCTCTACGACCTCGACTCGAACGAGTACAAGATCGCTAAGGCGAAGTCTACGATCCTCGCCACGGGCGGCTTCGGCAGGCTCCACATTCAGGGATTCGCGACGACGAACCACTACGGCGCGACGGGCGACGGCATCGTCATGGCGTACCGCACGGGCGCGATCCTCCGGGACCTCGACTCGACGCAGTACCACCCGACGGGTGCGGCTTACCCGGAGCAGATCGTGGGTCAGCTCGCCACCGAGAAGCTCAGGGGACGCGGCGCACAGCCCGTAAACAAGGACGGCGAGCTCTTCGTCTACCACCTCGAGCCACGCGACATAGAGTCCTCGAGCTACATCAGGGAGTGCTACGAGAGAAACAACGGCATCACCACCCCGACGGGCATGCGCGCCGTCTGGCTCGACACGCCCCAGATCGAGGCGGTCAACGGAGTCGGCACAATCGAGCGCGAGTTCGCAGCCATGTTCCGCACCTTCAACAAGTTCGGCGTCGACATCAGGAAGGAGCCGATGGCGGTCTTCCCGACCCTCCACTACCAGAACGGAGGAGTCGAGATCAACGCGAAGACCGAGACAAACATCCCCGGCCTCTTCTGCGCCGGCGAGGTCTGTGGAGGCGTACACGGTAAGAACAGGCTCATGGGTAACAGCCAGCTCGACATCTACGTCTTCGGCCGCAGGGCGGGCAAGTACGCCGCCGAGAGGGCGAAGACCGCGACGACTGGCAAGCTGACACTCGCCCACCTCGACCGCTACGACAGGTGGCTCGACGAGGCCGGAATCAAGACGGACCGGAAGGCTCCGCTCCTGCTCCCCGAGTACAGGGGACAGAAGACCCTCGAGCACAAGTTGAAGCTGCTGTGATCGACATGACTGATACGCCTAGGATCGGCGTCTGGCTCTGCGAGTGCGGAGGCAACATCGGGGACGTGGTCGAGACGGACCGCGTCGTCGAGACGTTGAGGCCCGAGGTCGCCTTCGTCAAGAAGGAACGCTACCTCTGCAGCAAGCCGAGCGTCGATGCCATCAAGGAAGCGGTCGAGAAGCAGAAACTCGACAGGGTAGTGTTAGCATGCTGCACGCCCAAGATGCACAGGGAGACGTTCCTCAGCAACCTCGCGGAGAAGGGGGTCAACCCAGCATACCTCGAGATGGTGAACGTCCGCGAGCAGTGCAGCTGGGTCCACAAGGAGGACCACGAGGGCGCGACGCTCAAGACACTTGACCTCATCAGGGGCGCGGTCGCGCGCGCCAAGGAGTCGGTGGCACTTGAGTCTAAGAGGATGAAGGTAACCCCCGAGGCTCTCGTTATCGGAGGCGGAGTCGCCGGTATCACGACGAGTCTGCGCCTCAGCGAGTTCGGCATGAAGGTCCACCTCGTCGAGAAGCGACCCAGCATCGGCGGCCACATGATTCAGTACCCGAAGGTCTTCCCGACCCTCGACTGCAGCCAGTGCATACTGACGCCTAAGATGGCGTCGGTGAGCCAGAGCAGGAACATCGACCTGATCACCTACGCTGAGGTCGAGGAAGTCTCCGGGGTTCCGGGTGACTTCAAGGTCAAGGTTAGGCTCAACCCACGCGGCGTGGATGTCTCGAAGTGCATCGGATGTGGCGCCTGTAGCAGGGTCTGCCCAACGAATGTGCCCGCTGAGCACGATCAGGGTCTAGGGACGCGCAAGGCCGCGTACATCCCATTCCCGCAGAGCGTCCCAAGCGTCTATACAATTGACTTTGAGCATTGCATCCGCTGCGGCGCTTGCGCGAATGTTTGCCCGAGGCAATGCATCGACCTCGACGACCCCGGCTCCTCGAAGGAACTTAAGGTCGGCGCGATCGTGATGGCGACGGGCTTCGAGCTCTTCGACCTCTCGGGTCTGGTCCAGTACGGCTACGGTAAGTACCCGAACGTGGTAACGAGCCTCGAGATGGAGAGGATACTCGACGTCAACGGCCCGACGGGTAGCCAACTGATCGTACCGAAGACGGGGAGGCCGGTGAAGACCGTTACCTTCGTACTCTGCGCGGGTAGCAGGGACACGGAGGTGGGTCGTAGCCACTGCAGCCGCGTCTGTTGCCTCTACAGCATGAAGCAGGCTCAACTCCTCAGAGACAGGGGCGTCGAGGTGTGGATTCACTACATCGACGTCCGTTCGCCGGGTAGGCGATACGAGGAGTTCTACAGGACTACTCAGGAGAAGGGCGCCAACTTCGTGAAGGGGAAGGTGACGGAGATCATCCCCGACGGCGAGCAGGTCCTCGTGCGCAGCGAGGACATGATGCTCAACAAGATGATCGAGTATCAGAGCGACCTCGTCGTGCTCGCGCCGCCGATCGTGACGACGCCCGAAACATTGAAGCTCGCCGAGATGCTACGTGTGCCTGTTGATGAGGATCAGTTCGTCCTCGAGAGGCACCCTAAGCTCGACCCGATGTCGACGAAGCGCGACGGAATCTTCGCCGCGGGTACAGTCGTCGGCCCGAAAGACATCCAGTCCACGACGGCGGAGGCAGAGGGCGCCGCCATGAAGGTGGTCAACTTCCTCCACGTCGACAGGGTCATCGAGCCCAACAAGGCGTATCTCGCCCACCCCGAGCTGTGTGACGGGTGCGGTAAGTGCGTTGAGCCGTGTCCGGAGTCCGCGATCACGATGGCCGACGGTAAGCCCGTCGTGAACGAGATAATGTGCACGGGCTGTGGAGCGTGCATCCCATCTTGCCCAAGGAACGCGCTGGACCAGCAGGGGCTCGGTGAGGCGCAGATAAAGGCCCAGATCAGGGGCGCGCTCGAGGGGTCGAAGGCGGAGCTGAAGATAATCGCCTTCGTCGAGAAGGAGGTAGCCTACACGGCGGTCGACCTCGCGGGTCTCGCTAGACTACCCTACCCGAGCAGCATCAGGATTATCCCGATGCCCTCGCTAGCCCGACTCAAGCTGGAGCACCTGCTCTACGCCTTCGCCTACGGGGCGGACGGTGTGATGTTGCTTGAGGCTCCGGCGCATGAGGGCCCGTATGGGCACGCACACGTGTTGGCGGAGGAGAGGGCGGACGAGTACCGTTGGGCTCTGGAGGACCACGGAGTGGACAGCAGCAGGATGTGGTTCAGCAGGGTCTACGTCCCCGATTGGAGGAAGCTGGAGAGGGTCTTCAAGACCTTCAACGACATCATCGACGGTGAGGGAGCCATCGATGAGGGCGCGAGGGCGAAGCTCCGCGAGGAGCTCTCCTAACTCCTTATGCCGTGCTACTACTCATAACGAAAATTTTTTTCTACACGATATTCTCCGGGTCACTTTCGTTTTAACTGTGAGACTATTTCCTCTGCCTTCGCCTCTTCGCCGGGTGGGACTGGTACGCGGATATCCCATATCTGTCCGAGGGTCATCGTGGGTGCCCACGTGACGAAGTGGAGCATCGTCATCCCCTTCTCGTCCTTGGATGCGACCTTTTCGAGGCTTGTTCCAAGGTAGTCCCAGTAGTAGAGTCTCCTGTTGAGGTAGACGCCGTTTCTTGCGATGATCACCTCGGGGACGCCCCTGATGTTCTGGTCGTGCATGTACCGTGTCGAGACCCAAGCAGTGAATCTAATGATGACAATTAGGACGATCATTGCTCCAAGGACGAAGAGGCCTCCCTCCGGGTCGAAGATGTAGAATGCTACGCCCACGATGATGGCTATGACTGCGACCATGTAGAACTTGGGCATCGCCTCCGCCTTCTGCAATCCGAACTCCTTCTCCGTGTACTTCTCCCACAGCTCGGGCGTGTAGCTCCACTTGGCGAGGACGCCTTCGCCCCTGAGTATCGTGTCGAGTCTGGACGCGAGTCCCCTGTAGACGAGCACGACGATCAGCCCTATGAGGACGCCGAAGAAGCTGACAAAGGAGATGGCGAAGCCGCCGTCATAGCCGTCTATTCCGAGCCAGCCGGGAGCGAAGATCATGATGACCGCGGCGACGGTGATGCAGATCCAGATGTTGATCGTTCTTCGGAGTGGGTTCTCAGCCAAGTACCTCACCACTGTTATGGGATTCTCTGACTCCGTGTATATTATAGGTTGAGGGCACGGGGGAAGAAGCCCCACGAGGAGCTCTCATAACTTCCCACCTGCCACTGCTCATAATTGAAAAATATTTTCTCAATCTAATCGTTGATTAGTCGGTGAGCTGATGTCTTACCGATGAAGGCTCTGCTGGTTCTGTTCTCGTATCATCATCATAACACCGAGAAGATCGCCAACGTATTCGCGAAGGTCCTTGATGCAAAAATTGAGACGCCCCAGCAGACGAACCCCGAGGAGCTTCATGGGTACGACCTGATCGGCTTCGGCTCGGGTATAGATAGCGGAAAGCACTACCGAGTCCTTCTCGACTTCGCCGATAAACTGCCCCAAGTCAAGGACAAGAAGTCATTCATTTTCTCGACCGCCGGAGTCACGGGAAAAGAGAAAGTCGCCGAAGACCACTCGACGCTCAGGGCGAAGCTACAGTCTAAGGGCTACGTGATTGTTGATGAGTTCGGGTGTTTGGGTTTTAACACGAATAGTTTTCTTAAATTCTTCGGGGGAATGAATAAGGGCAGACCTAACGCCGAGGACCTCAAGTACGCGGAGGAGTTTGCACAGCATCTAAAGCAGAGCCTGTAAAGTTGGTTTGGATTTTTCGGGCACTGTATGGAATATGTACTCTTTTTGCTTAGATCGGCGTGTCATCGGCGTCGTTTTTGGGTTTCTTTTCGGTGAAGGCGCGTGGAAAGTGAGGATTCATTATACCCCCCTTTTTTCTGCTCATATCATGTACCTTTTCGACATTTTGATAGACTTCGCCTTGTTCCTAAGGTGCAAATGCATCGTTTTGGTTGTCTTTTCGTGCATTTTAACGTCGATTTATGTACCTTTTTACACAGTTTCGATCAGTGTCGACGCTTTTTTCTGGGGTATTTTGGATAATGAAGTTATTTTTTGGTTTATTCGGGGACCCTCCTCCCCCCCTTCTACGTGTCGATCAGTGTTTTTTTTACTGCGCGCGTATGACCGTTTTTTAAACGATGGTCCAATGTTCTAATCTCTAGTTTTATATTTCTCATCTGTGAGACAAAATTGATAGATATGTACCGGTTAACGAAGACTACGCCTCTCTACGTCTTGCTTCTTCTTTCACTGTTTGGAGCATATCTTGTATCTGCTTCTTCTTACCAAATAGAAAAGGGATCGGATGGGCCAGCACCCCCTATCACCGATGACGATTATGAAATGTATACCCCGCTTAATTTCGCGGAGATGATCGCCGCCATCTTCTTGCCTTTATTCGTGTTGACCTTGGCGAGAAGGTCGCTGTCAAAAATTAATGCTTCGTCTTTCAAGGTTTGATTCATTTTAGCTGATCGGAGAATTTCTTTGTCTTCTCCTTGTATTCGCCTGTGGACATTTCCTTTGCGTTGACCTCGAGCGAGGCGACGGGCCCCGGGATGAGCACCGACATGTCGGTGATCGTCTTCTTCGCGTCAGTTCCGCCGCATGTACAGAAGTAGGCGACCTTGTGTGCCTTGCCCTTCGCCTGTGTGAGGTAGGCCCTGACGGGGCTGGAGAGGGTTGAAGCCTAGACGGGTGTCCCCACGACGACCACGTCGTACGCGGAGGGGTCCTTGGTGGGCGCATTAATCTTCGGGATGGTGCCGTCGGACGACTCCTTCCCCGAGCGCAGCCAGCCGAGCGGTCCACTCCTGCCACTGGGTTCAGTGATCTCTTCGATGTCCGCCGAGAGGAGATCCTTCAGCTCATCGGCGACCTTCTTCGTCGTGCCAGAGCGTGTGTAGTACACAATCAGTGTCTTCATGGCTCTGAGTCCCGTGGATCGGTGATAAAAACGTGCCTTTTTCCCCGAATTAATACTAGTTTACTTGCAGAAGCGGAGTATGGCGCGTGCGAGTGTCTTCGTCGCTGTGACGAGTTCGCTTATCGGCAGGTGTTCGTCTGGTCGGTGGCAGAGTCGGACGTCTCCGGGGCCGAATAGGACGCTGGGGGTCTTGCCCACCCTCACTATGTGGCGCATGTCCGAGCCATAGGTCATGCCCTCATAGACGGCGGGGGAGCCCGTCGTATCCTCGTAGGCGTCTGCGACCATCTTCACTATGGGGTGGTCAGTCGGCGTCCTAACTGGCGTGAACTGGCCGCCACGCCACTCGACAATCGGTGGATGCCCTCTGAGCCACGCGTCTGAGGCGACCGCGTCCGCCACCGCCTTCTCGAAGGCGCGGTGAGCCGATGACACGTCCTCGTCGACGCCTATCCCGTACCTGCCCTCGAGGACCAGTTCCTCGGGGACCGAGGAGGGCCAGTTGCCGCACTTTACTACACCGAGGTTGAGTGGGATGGGTAGCCTGTACCGGGAGTAAAGTGGGTCGTTTACGGCGGCGTTTCGTGTCTTTTCGAGGCTCATGAGGGCGTTGTAGATGGGCATGAACTTCTCGAGGGCGCTGACGCCCTCCTCCCTGACGCATGCGTGTGCCGAGTGGCCCTTGACGGTTATCTTGAAGACGTGGCTGCCCGCCTGCGTGGGGGCGACCTTTAGTTCGGTGGGCTCGACGACGATCGCGCCGTCCGCCTTGTATCCCCTCAGCGCCGTCGCGAGGGCACCTATGCCTCCGTCCTCCTCGCCGACGACACTCTCTATGAAGACGTTGCCCTTGAAGGGGACGCCGGAGTCAATGACCGCCTTGACGGCGTTTATGGCGCAGCTCAGGCCGCCCTTCATGTCGACGGAGCCGCGCCCGTATAGCATGCCGTCCTTGACTGTGCCCTTCCACGGTGGGACGCTCCAGTTCTTTTCGTCTCCCGGTGAGACGACGTCTATGTGGCCGTTGAGGATGAGGCTTTTGCCCTTCCCGGCGCGCAGGGCACCTACGACGCCGAGGCCCTCCTTTCTATCGACTCCCATGCTGAAGTCGGGGTGCTTCCTGACCTCGGGTATATCTATCTCCCAGACGTCGGCCTCCATGCCGATGCCCTCCATGATCTTGGCTATGCGTCTCTGCGCCTTCGACTCGTCCCCCGTTATACTCGGGATCTCAATCAGTTCACTAGCCGTCTTCACGATGGCTGCTTCGTCTATTTTTTCGAGAACCCTTCTTTCGATGTCTGACATATAAAGCACCTCGCAGGCTCCGTTCAGGGAAAAGTGGCAAATTTCCCATATAAACTGGCTACTCGGCGCGGGCGACCTGCACGGTGACCGAGTGTGTGCGGGACGCCATGCTTGGGCGCGTCGGCTCACTCGATGTCAGGACATTCACGGCGCCGACCCTGTCGACCCCCGCCGCGTCGAGTTCGGGCCACACCCCCTCCTGCAGGCAGACGACGCCGCGCATGATGTCATCC
>DUKA01000168.1 GCA_013329615.1 Candidatus Bathyarchaeota archaeon | reverse complement strand
CTATTCCATACAGTGGTTGTAATATTTTTTTTCTCTTATCATGGGTAGCAGGTTATAAGCCCAAAGCCTATGTCCCCGCCACACGCAGGCAAGCTCAACAGATGTAGAAATCCACGCCCTTCTCGACCGGAAGAGGCTGACTCTCCTGAAGCTGCTTCATAGTCGCATACATCGCCGGGTACAGCATCGCCACATCCGTCAGCGAGAGCATACCCACGAGGTCCTCCCCGAACTCACCGCCGAGCACGGGCAACTTCTTGATCCCCTGAGTCAACATGACCTGAATGGCGCTCTCGAGCAGCGAATCGGGCCTGACTATTACGACGGGCTGGGTCATGATCTCGACCACCTTCACCTTCTCCGGGTCACCCCCCTTCGCCACGACCCTCGTACAGAGATCCTTCTCGGTGACGATACCCGCGAGCTTCTTCTTCGACACAACCACGAGGCTGCTGACGCCGCGGTAATCCATCATCTTCGCCGCCTGCCTCGCAGTATACTTACCGTCGATGGTGACGACACTCGCACGCATGACATCTTCTACCCTCAGAGCCATATCCTACACCGGTCAACCTGAAACGAGGAGAAAACGGTAAAGCGATTATGGAGCCCAGACACGTATGACCGAGACCCCTTACCCCCGCCGTAGTGTAAACTTCAAATCCCACCAAACCAAGATCAACCTGCCCCTTATCGGTGATTCTATGAGCGGTATAATCCTAGTACGAGACATCATGGCGAAGAACGTCAAAACCGTCCGCACAGACGACAGCGTCCATGACGCCGTCGTCAAGATGAACAAATTCGAAGTCGGGAGCATCATCGTCACAAACAACAACCGAGCCGTCGGCATCATCACCAGCAAGAACGTCCTGAGCAGGATCGTCGAGCCTCGCCTCGACGCCAGCATGGTCCGAGCCAAAGACATCATGAGCAGCCCACTCATCACAATCGAACCCGACATAGCCGTCGAAGACGCCGCCAAACTCATGGCGAAGAAAAAGATCAAACAACTCGTCATAATGGACAGGGACAAGATACTCGGCATCCTGAGCACGAGCGACATCGTGAAGGCGAACCCCACACAACTCGGAATACTGCAGGAGCTACTGAAGGTAAGCTAAACCATACCCCTTTGTACAAATGCTCTCAAATCATCAGTTACTTAGTCCTGAAATTTTCACAGACTAGAAAAAAGGCGAATGAAGTCCCTCCGAGAAAAACTCCACTTCCTCATTAGCGAACATACAATCGAAACAACCCTCATCATAAGCGTACTGACCTACACCGCCGTCTTCAGCTACGCCACCTACCTCAAACACTACACATTCTCGAGCTACGCTTGGGATATAGGCGTATTCAACCAACTTCTCCACGACACCTTCTTCAAGGGGAGACCCTTCTACTACACCCCTGATCTCTTCTTCAACGCCTCCGGGTCCTACTTCGTCATCCACTTCAGCCCTATACTCGTATTCTTACTGCCAATCTACTTCCTATTTCCCGGAATCCCAACCCTACTCACAATCAAGACACTGCTCCTCGCCTCAGCGGCCATCCCACTCTACTTGCTCTCAAACACGCTCCTCAAAAACAAGAAACTCAGCCTCTACATCTCCCTCGTCTATCTCCTATACCCCGGGCTCCAGGGCGCAAACTGGTTCGACTTCCAGCAACAGGTTTTCCTCCCCCTATTCACGACCCTCTACATCTTCGTGAGAGCGCTGGAGACTATACCCCCTCTCATTTCTGCTGACGCTGATGGTCTTCGAGCTATCCTTCGCGATGGTGATAGTTTCCCTACGCTGCCTGCAAGTATACGACAAGCCCCGCGACCTACTCAACCAGTTCAAATAATTAGAGCCAAACAAGGTACACGTCACGATACTGACGACCCTATTTGGGGTAGTATACTACTCAGCCGCGAAGTGGGTCATGTCCGGCTACGCGATCAACCCATTATTCAGGCAACAATACCTCGCCTCAAGTGTCTTCAACGTGGTTCAATACGGCGGAAACACGATTCTGCTCCCACTATACATCCTAACACACCTAGGCGACGTGATTCAAGCCCTCTCATTCGACTCCGTGCTGAAACTACTATACCTCGTATTCCTCTTCGGGCCTCTGCTGTTCCTCCCACTAACGACGAGATCCATCGTTCCCATACTACTCCTGCTCTCCCCCTTCCTCCCATCGAACTACCAAGCATACTATATGATCGGCTCCCACTACCCCCTCTACCTCATAGCGCCCATCTTCATCGCGCTCATCCTCGTCTATGCCAACCACTTCGAGGGAGAGAAACTCCGGTTGGCAAAGAAGATGCTAATGGTCACCGCCTTCTTTGAACTCTTCATCAACCCACTGAGCCCCGTCTCCGACATCCTCAACTCAAAAACCACGATCCTATGGTACCCCCCTCAACCAGCGTAACCGCGAGAGTCAACGGGTTGCACCACCTGATAGACGAGGTCCCAGACTCCCTCCATACTCACACAGAACCACATCTTCCCCCACTTCAGCGACCGCATAAACGCGTACGTCCTACCCACACTCTCCCCAAGCGGCGACCAGGAACAATACCTCAAAAACTACATAGACGAACTCGTCTCAAAATCCGACTACATCCTACTCGACCTCCGAACCTACGACGCCTCCACATCATACGTCTTCGAGACCGCCCTCAACGAAGACTCCAGCCACAAGATAGCATCATACGAGGAAAGCGCAGTCCTCATAACGCGGGAAAACATCACCGGAGTAATCCTAACCGACTCCTACCCTCGAACCTTCACCATCGACAGCGGCCTCTACGTGGGAAAAGGCATAATCACCCACGACCCAACCTCAGAGACTGGAAACGTCGCCGAATCAACCCCCGGCACCCGCGAAGGCCACCTCGTATACGGCCCATACGAGTTCATGAACAAAGGCGCCTACCGCCTCACGTTCAGCGTAAAGACCCACACGAGCTACGAGGGACACATAGGAACCTTCGACGTCTACAACTCGGGCAACGTCATAACAAAGAGGGACGTCTACGGCTACGAGGTAACGCCGGGCAATTGGACGCGGTTCACGGTAATACTCGCCCTCAAACAGCCGAAAGCCGCCGTCGAGTTCAGGTTCCAAGCCAGCGACCTCCCAACCGTCACCTTCGACGATGTACACGCCGAAACGCTACCCGAACCAGCACCACGCACATCAACGAGAACCCTAAACTTCCGGGACCTCAACGTCGGGACGAGCCGAGTAACCCCAGACCGAGTCATAACCTCAACAACCAACGGCCAACAGCCACTCGAAGTGGCGTGGTCCGGACCATACATGATCCTCCCCGCCGGCGACTACGCGATAACCTACCATATAAAACCGACAAAACAGACGCAGACCGCCAAACCACAAATCTTCTACGCCGACATAGCGACGAGAAGCGGAAGACAGACCCTGACGGGCAAATGGGTCAGGCTCGACGAACTGCAACCAATCGAAGCAGGATGGTACAAGCTGACCCTCGACCTGAGCATCGGACAGGAGACGGAGCTTGAGTTCAGGGGTGGCCAACTCCAACCCGGGTGGGCACTCTCCCTCAGCCAGATACTCATCGAACCAAAAACCCCACCCTAGACGCGGCACCGCGGCTTCCAAAGTTTTAACCACCCGCCAACGAGGTACAGATCGGTGTTTATGGCCCCAAGAAAGAAAGACACATGGGAACGCGAGGCGACAAAACCGACAGACTATCACTGCGTCCAGGCGCAGAGGGGACGCGAGTTCATAGTTAGGATGACGACGGGCACCGACGTCTTCAAGGCGCTCCAGCAGTTCGCCAAGGACAAGAAGATAAGGT
>DUKA01000210.1 GCA_013329615.1 Candidatus Bathyarchaeota archaeon | reverse complement strand
TAAAGCCGAGGAAGTCGACTAATCCACACCAAGCCGTAATCTGGCACCTCCTCCAACAGGGCGACAAGAAGACAGTAAACGCGCTGCGTGAAGCCCTCATCTCGATAGAAGGCTACCCCAAGACCAAGCGGGAAGCTAAGGAAGCCATCGCCAAGCTCGAACTCGAAGAGGTATTCCTCGAGAAGCGCGTCGCCGCCCTCAGCCTCGACGACGTCGAGCTGATCCGCAGCCACCTAGAGAAGAACTCCGTTTAGCATCTGCCAGGCGATTACAGAGACCGCCGGCAGACACATCGCCCCCAACACGAGAGCGAGCCGGATCATACCCTTCGACAGCATCCACTTCACCTACAACATACCCCCTCGAGCACCGGCTTAATCCTAGGGAACCGAACACTTGTTCGAAAAACCAGAACGGTATGGCGAAATTGAAATAGTACAGATGAGAAGAGGCTATTGAGAGACCTTGAAGGCGTACGTTCTATTGAATACTGAGTTGGGGAAGGAACCCGAGGTCATCAAGGCGATGAAGGGCGCGAAGGAGGTTAAGAACATCTACAGCCTCTACGGTATCTACGACGTGATCGTCGAGGTCGAGGCTGAGACGATGGAGAAGGTGAAGGAGGTCGTCTTCAACCGCATAAGGCGATTGGATAACGTGAAGAGCACCATCACTCTCATCACCTACGGCGAACCCGTGCGCAACCCATAGCAAAACTCGGTGACGAAGCCCCCGATCCCCCTCCTTTTCTTATGCCCCTCATGAAAAACGGGGCGCTACCCCTCTATAGAGACAATATATTCGCCATAAGATACGGTTTTATTTGAGTCTGAGAGTCTCAGACGAGGTAATCGGATATGAGTAACGGAGGAGCAATAGGCTTCGGGGGCTTCCTGCTCGGTCTAGGAGCCGGATACCTAGTATTCAGGGAACTCAACCTAGCGATAAACAGCGTCGCGTGGGTACTCGTCATAATCGGTGCAACGATAATCCTATCAGCGATTCTACGCGCCGCCAGCCCCGGGCTCGGGCTACATCGGGTGCTTGGCGGACTCGCAGGAGGGCTCGTCTTCGCCCTCTTCCTCACGCAGGGAATAGGCTTTTTCACAAGCATAGCCGGGATAAACAACGGCTACATGCCATACAAGTCCACCGAGGTGAAGACCTACACGGGGGCGTCTCCGATGGACTCCGTCTACCTGCGCCTCGGCTCTATCAACGGACAGATCACACTCAGCACGTGGGACAAGGAGGAGTACAGCATCGTCGCTACCATAGACGCGCGCGGGTTCACGCAGAAGGAGGCCGACGACAACCTCGCCGCCCTCAACAAGGAGCTGACGAAGGACGAGACGGGTGCCCAGCAGAAGCTCACTCTCCTCTACTCGTCCGCAACATTCGTCAATAACCCCTACCAGATAAGCGTCGAAGTCAAGCTCCCCGCGGGCGCCAAGCTCGACCTCGACCTCACCTCAAGCAACGGCGGCGTCACTATCAGCGACGTGGACGGTGGAAGCATAGTGGTGCACACGAGCAACGGGTCGCTCCACCTCGACGACGTCAAGGCGGACACCCTCAGGGGCTCGACGTCCAACAGCGCAATATCCGGCACCGCCGAGGCGTCCACCTGCACGCTCACAACCAGCAACTCAGCCATAACCCTCGACATACCCTCCACCATCAGCGGAACCTACACCCTCGAGACGAGCAACGCACGCGTAGACGTCACTGGGGGCTCATCTGCCGGCTACAAGCTCGACGCCTCCACAAGCAACGCCGATGTCACCTTCGACATACCCAACATGACATACACCAGGAACACGAGAACGTCCAAGGCGGGCCAGACCGTCGGATTCGACGCCGCGCAGATCAAGATAACAGTGAACATCGGCACAAGCAACGCCGATGTCACCGTCGACCGTAACGTCTCCCTCATATAGGAAACGCCGCTGGGGACCAAAATTGTCCCGCTGAGGCGCCTCGATCACGCCCAGAGGCGGCAGGTCCCACCCCAGAAGTCTTGGGACAATTTTAGGCAACGTTTTTATGCTCAACTGTTACAAACTGTCGGGAGATTTCCGCAGTGTCAAGGGAATTCAACTACATAGTAAGGCTGCACGGGACCAACCTAGACGGAACGAAGGCGGTCCCATATGCCATCTCCAGCATCAAGGGGATCGGCAGGCGCATGGCCTTATCCTTGACCAAGGCGGTAGGCGTAGATCCGACCCAAAGGTTGGGGAGCCTCTCCGACGCCGAAGTAAAGCGTCTGGAGGAAGCACTCGACAACCCCGTCAAAGTAGGGTTGCCGCTGTGGATGCTCAATCACAGGAAGGATCCCATAACGGGTGGTGACCACCACCTGCTCGCCTCCGACTTGGACATAAGGACCAAGGACGAACTCGAGCTCATGAGGGAAACCCGGAGCTGGAAGGGAGAACGCCACGCAAGAGGCATCAAGGTCCGTGGACAACACACAAAGACCACGGCACGCAAGGGCCGCAGCGTAGGCGTCACAAAGAAGCAGCTGCAGCAGCCAGGCGGCGCGGCAGCAGCGAAGAAGGAGGAGTAGACGCATGGGAGATCCTAAGAAGCAGCATAAGACGTACACGACTCCACGCGTCCCATACGACACGGAGATGTTCATGGAGGAGCTCAAGCTCCTCGGTGCATACGGTCTACGCAACAAGCACGAGCTATGGCGCGTGAGGACCCACCTAAGTGATCTCCGCCGCAGGGCGCGCAACCTCCTAGCCCAGACCGTCACAGAGCGGGAAAAGCAGGAGAAGGAGATGATCGCCAAGCTCCACAAGATGGGGCTTGTACAGGAGAACGGTACGCTCGACGACATCCTCACCCTGACGATCGAGGACCTCATGGAGCGCAGGCTCCAGACCTACATCTTCAGGAAGGGCATGGCGAAGAGCCTCTGGCAGGCACGCCAGTTCATCACCCACGGCCACATAAGCATAAACAGCAACGAGATCAAGGTACCCGGCTACCACGTCCTCATCGACGACGAGAAGACCCTCGAGTTCACGAACGTGAGCCCATACAACAACAAGGACCACCCCCTCCGCAAGGAGATGGCGGTGAACGAGATCGCTGGAGGAAACAGAGTTGAGTAACGAAACCGTAGCCACGCCGAGTCCGAACGCGACTCCCGCGCCGACGCCAGTCACGACACCTCCGCCAGCAGGTGACAAGTGGGCGATAGTCCACGTCTTCAGCAGCTTCAACAACACAATCATACACATGACAGACCTCACAGGTGCCGAGACCCTCGGCTTCGCAACAGGCGGAATGTTCGTCAAGGCCGACAGGCTCAAGCCGAGCCCATACGCCGCGATGAAGGCCGCCCAGCAGATAGCCGACTGGGGCCGCGACAAGGGCGTCACAGGAATACACATCAAGGTACGCGCACCCGGAGGCGCAGGGTCAAAGACCCCAGGCCCAGGCGCGCAGGCAGCGATCCGTATCCTCGCCCGAAGTGGCTTCAGGATCGGACGCATCGAAGAGGTCACCCCCGTCCCCCACGATGGCACACGCAAGCCCGGAGGAAGGAGAGGCAGAAGGCCGTAAGCTGGTGGTGCTGCAATGAAGGTAACAGTGCTAAGCGTAAACGAGGACACCATCCGCTTCACAGTAGATGGGATAGACAACGCATTCGCTAACGCACTACGCAGGACCATAGTCAGCGAAGTCCCCACCATGGCCATCGAGGACATCTTCTACTACGACAACACGAGCGTCGTCCCAGACGAGGTACTAGCCCACAGGATCGGGATGGTGCCCCTTAAGACCGACCTAGAGCACTACAGGCTCCCAGCGGAGTGCGACTGCAAGGCCGACCTCGGCTGCCCCAAGTGCCGCGTAACCCTTAGCCTTAGCGTGAAGGCGGAGGACGAGAAGAGGACGGTCTACTCAGGCGACCTACAACCAGTCGACCCAGCGATCACACCAGTCAGTCCGTACATCCCCCTCGCGAAGCTGGCTCAGGGCCAGTCCATTAGCTTGGAGGCGTACGCGCAACTCGGGAAGGGGCGCTTCCATACGAAGTGGAGTCCCGTAGCCATGGCAATCTACCAGAACGTCGCCGAGATCAAGACCGACGCCGCGACCGCGGCCAAGTGCGCCGAGGAGTCGCCCAAGGGCGTCGTACTCGCAAAGAAGGACACCGTAAAAGTCGTTGACATCCAAGCCTTCAACCGCAGCTCAACATGCGCCAACCTCCTGAAGGAGGGCACCCTCAAGAGCCACATGAAGATGGACGAGTTCGTCTTCACCGTGGAGTCCACAGGCGCACTCGCACCCGAGAAGATAGTCACAGAGGCAGTCAAGATCCTCAACGCGAAACTCGAGGAACTCAAACGCAAAGTAGACGCGGGCGAGCTCCACGAGGAGATAGAGGACTTCGAGGCACCCACCGAGGTGGGCCGCCGCCTCTACAGTATCGGCTCAGGCGAGTTCGAAGAGGAAGAAGAGGGAGAAGAAGGCGCAGGAACAGGAAGTGAACCAACATATGATGAACAGTGAACTTGAGAAGACCATAAGGGAGCTTAAGACGGCGAAGAAGAAGACGGGCCAGCCCATATGGGGCGCCCTCGCCGAGGAGCTCGACAAGCCGAAGAGGATCAGGGTAGACGTCAACCTGAGCAGCATAAACCGGCTCACCAAGGAAGGTGAGGTAGCCGCCATACCCGGAAAGGTCCTCGCAACCGGCAAGCTCGAGCACCCCGTGACCGTCGCGGCCTTCTCCTACAGCGACGCAGCTAAGGAGAAGATCGAGGCGGCGGGCGGCGTGGTGAAGACCCTGTCTCAGCTGGCCGCCGAAGGCGTCGAGCCCTCAAAGGTCAAACTGATCAAGTAAACTATCCCACTTTTATCGGCCTCTGGGCTGAAACGTTTAAATTTGGATGCTTGCATGAGTGTTGGCGGTTGGGTTCGTAGCTCAGCAAGGTAGAGCGGCGGCCTCTTAAGC
>DUKA01000041.1:1000-3663 GCA_013329615.1 Candidatus Bathyarchaeota archaeon | reverse complement strand
ATCAACACCATCACGACGAACGCCTACATGAACTACGTCGGCAACCACGCATACGGCGCCTCGAAGGGGGGCGTTCGCGAACTGACACGGTCCATGTGCCTCGACTACGGGAAATATGGCATAAGGGTCAACGGACTCGTCCCCGGGGAGACTGTGACACCACAGTGGACCGCCTCGATTGAGGCCGCCCCCAACCCGGAGGAGACGAAGAGCTTCCTTATCAAGAAGATACCCATGGGGCGATTCGCGCAGCCCGAGGACGTCGCAAAGGGGGCGCTGTTCCTCGCGTCCGACGAGTCGAGCTACGTGAACGGCCACATACTCTTCGTTGACGGCGGGCTTACCGCGGGATTCTACGGATAGGACTCACCGCGACTGTCCCAATTGGGGGGCGGCCGCCCCTTTTTGTTGCGTATACAAACTTTATTCAGTGGCCGCGCCAATATTGCCTCGCTATGGGCGTATCCACATCGAAGCAGGATACCGTGAAGGTGATAGTTTTCCACCCGGAGAGGTGTAATGGGTGCCTCGCCTGCGAGAGGGCGTGCTCCAAGGTCCACTTCCAATCGGGGGACGGCGGAGAGAGATCCGCGATACGCGTATCGGGCAAGAAGGGGGCCTTCAAGGCGACCGTCTGCAACCAGTGCGGCCTCTGCATAGACATGTGCTCAGTGGGCGCACTGTCGAGGAACAAGAAGGACATAGTCGCCCTTGACGTGAAGCAGTGCGTCGGGTGCCAGACCTGCGTCGCGTTCTGCCCGACCAGCGTCATGAGGAAGGCGCCGGCTAGGATGGAGCCCTTCAAGTGCATATCATGCGGCTCATGCGTCCGCGCCTGCCCCGAGCACGCGCTGGAACTCGTGGAGAAGGATGTGGACGATCTCAAGGCGGTCGTCTACCATAAACTGGGGGTATAAAATTGGAGACAGGGCAAATTCCGATCCAAGAATACGAGACGGGCAACACGAAGCACTCGTGGGACCTCAAGAAGGTTCGGTCGGCGCATAGGAAACTCTCCCAATACAAGTTCAAGAAGGGCATCGTCGAGAAGGGGTACGCGAACAGGACGCTCTACGTGAACCTCGGTAGCCTCGACATCGGGGAGAAGAAAGTAAGCGACGAGATGAAGGCGTTCTTCACCGGTGGCAGGGGTTTCGGCCTGAAGCTGCTCTGGGATGCCGTCAAGCCCTCGACGCGCTGGGATAGCGACGAGAACGAGTTGGTAATCACCACGGGTCCGCTCTGCGGAATCACACAGTACCCGGGATCTGGCAAGTCCCTCTGTTTGACCATATCGCCGGCGACGAACATCATCTGCGACAGCAACGTGGGCGGCTTCTTCGGCCCATATTTGAAGTTCGCGGGCTTCGACGCCCTCGAGATACAGGGGAAGGCGAAGGAGGACGTGGTAATCGTGATAGACGGCGAGACCGGCGAGGTGTCCGTCGAGACAGCGCCCCTCGAGGAAACGAACACGCACCTGCTCACCGAGCAGTTGACACACATGTACGCCTCAGAGGACACCGACCTCTCACGCCAGAAGGTGTCGACGGTCTCGGCGGGAACCGGCGCGGAGCACAGCTACTGGGGAGTAATGAACTTCTCATTCTACGACATACGCCGGAAGGCTTCCCGGTTGAAGCAGGCGGGCCGCGGTGGGCTGGGCACGGTCCTCAGGGACAAGGGCGTGAAGGCGATAGTCGTCAAGGTCGAGAAGGTCGACGGCGTGAGCAACCACCCAGCCGACCCGGACGCCCTCGCGGAGGTCGGCATAAAGATACACAGGGAGATCAGGGACCAGGACAAGTTCCAGTGCAACATGAGGGCCGTGGGCACAGCCCACCTAGTCGAGATCATGGACGCCTACGACCTTCTGCCGACGGAGAACTATAGGTTCGGCAGCTTCCCCAAGGCGCCCAAGATCTACTCGCCCGAGCTCTACAAACTGTTCACGAAGGTGATCCCCGACGGCTGCTGGCACGGCTGCTCTATGGCGTGCGCGAAGACGGTCGACGGGTACACGGTGATGACGGGGCCCTACAAGGGGCAGAGGGTGACCGTCGACGGGCCGGAGTACGAGACCCTGGGCTCGGCCTCGAACATGAGCCTCTGGGACCCCCTCTGGATACTGGAGTTCAACTTCTACTGCGATACCTACGGGCTGGACACAATCTCCGCTGGGACGGCGATCGCCTTCTACATGGAGATGTACGAGTACGGCATCCTCAACAAGGAGCGGTGCGATGGGCTCGAGCTAAGCTTCGGCAACGGGGAGGCCGTCCTCCAGCTGCTGCACAGGATCGCCGCGGGGGACGAGGGGGAGTTCATACGCGTCGCCGCGAGGGGCGCCCGCCGCGTCAAGGACTGGCTCAAGGCGAAGGGGTGGGGCGACCCGTACCTCATCGAGGAGTGCGGCATGGAGAGCAAGGGGCTCGAGTACTCGCAGTATGTGACGAAGGAGTCGCTAGCCATGCAGGGCGGCTACGGGTTGACTCTGAAGGGTCCGCAGCATGACGAGGCGTGGCTCATCTTCATGGACATGGTCAACAACCAGATACCCACATTCAAGGACAAGGCGGAGGCGCTCCACTATTTCCCCATGTGGAGGACGTGGTTCGGCCTGAACGGCCTCTGCAAGCTGCCCTGGAACGACATCGAGCCGG
>DUKA01000041.1:0-983 GCA_013329615.1 Candidatus Bathyarchaeota archaeon | reverse complement strand
CAGAGTGAGAGGTGCTACAACTGGCAGCGCGCCATGAACGTGTGGCTCGGCAGGGGGACCCGTAGGGACGACTGGATACCCTTCAGGTCCATGGGGCCCGTTACGCCCCTCGAGTACACGTCGAGGAAGGACCGCTACGACGCGCAGCTCGTCAACAAGCTCGGCCTCGCCAAGGAGGCGGTCAAGGCGATGCCCGTGGAGGAGAAGATCGGTAGGCTCTACGAGTACAGGCAGGATCAGTACCAGAGACTGGCGGACGCCGTCTATCACCGCCGCGGCTGGACGCAGAACGGCGTGCCGACGCCCCAGAAGATGAGGAGCCTAGGCTGCACCGACGAGAGGATGCTAAAGATGCTCCAGAGGAAGATAGACGAGGATGAGAAGAGGGGGCTGAACGACTGGGGCGGGAAATACGCCAAAGGCGAGAAGACCCCACAGCCGACCGCAGGTACTGGGAGAAGNNGGTAGGAAAAACCTAGGTGAAGGGCCACGGGGATAACCGTCAACAAGAGGGAGTACGAGTATGTCGAGGATGAGACGGTCACCGAGCTCCTGGCCCGCCTGAGGTACAGGTTCCCCCTCGTACACGTGGCGATAAACGGGGAGCTTGTTCCCCGGGAGAAGTACGGGGAGACCCACATTCCCCACGACGCCGTTGTCTCCGTAATACACATGATAAGCGGCGGCTAGGCTGTAGTCGGTGTGAGAATGAACGCGGTTTCGATTTACAGGCCTTCGTTGAATCCTTTCCTGTTTAACTTCTCGCACCCGTCCCCGGTTATCAGGTAGCCGTCCTCGACCCGCAGGCCGCCCCACGGCGCGTTGAAGACGGGTATGTCGACGGAGATCACCATGTTTTCCCTCAGCACCTCGCCGCTTCCCGGTCCGAATATCGGCGGCTCGAACTCGACGACGCCGACGCTGTGTAACCCCGAGTAGAGGAAGTTCTCCCCGAGGCCTGCTTCCGCCATGATCCTCCTGCC
>DUKA01000142.1 GCA_013329615.1 Candidatus Bathyarchaeota archaeon | reverse complement strand
GGGCCGCGACGATAAACGGCGACGCCGTCGGCAGGAGCATAAAAGTCGGCGGCGTGTTCCACGCGGCAGGTGCCATAAAGCTCGAGGAGGAGCTCGCGGTCGGCGGTTTCGCCGAGGCGACCGGCCCCATCGAGGCGGAGAGCGTCAGGGTCGGCGGAGCCGTCAAGGCGGAGTCCGTCGTCGCCCGCGGGAGCATCGAGACACACAAACTGCGCACTAGGAGGGGGGCGAAGGCGGACAGGATAGAGATAAGCCGCCGCGGCGAGGCCGAGGGCCCCCTCGTCGGGCGCGAGGTCATCATACACCGCGGCGCACGGGTGGAGGATGTCTGGGGGGACCGCGTCGTCCTCCTCCGCGACGCCAGGGCGAGGAACGTCTACGCAGGAGTGCTCGAGGCTGAGGAGGGGAGCGACGTGACCGGCGCCATACAGTTCACGGGGGAGCTTCACGCCGAGAGGGGCTGCCGCTTCACCGCCCAGCCTGCGAAGGCTGAAAAGCTCCCCGAGCGACCGATCTAGGGGGCGTTGAGGGTGGAGCGGCGCACTAGGTACGACATCTACGCCGACATCCTAGGAGTCATCATGGAGCGCGGCGTCATGGGCGTGACCAGGATCAGCTACGGCGCCAACCTTCCGGTCGACCGCTGCAAGGAGGCGCTAGAGTTCCTCCTCGAGCGCGGCATGGTCAAGGAGTCGGAATACGGGGGGAACCGCGGCTTCGTCATCACCGCCAAGGGGGGCGAGTACGTCACCGCCCACAGGACTGTGAAGCGGTACATAGACGAGTAGGCGAAACCGTTTAAGGCGATCCGGGCTAGTATTCTCCGATTCTTATGTCAGTAAAGGCGATTGTGGGCGCGACACTCATCGACGGCTCGGGCAAGAAGCCCGTCTCCGACTCCGCCGTCGTCGTGAGGGGCGAGAAGATCGAGGCGGTCGGCAAGCAGGGGGACGTCAAGGTCCCCGAGGGGGCGGAGGTCATCGACGCCTCGGGCAAGTGGCTCCTACCCGGGTTAATCGATCTCCACGTCCACCTGTACAGCAGCGGCTTCGTCCCGGTGCCGACGAAGGGCTCGGAGCTGGCGTACGCCGGGCTCGTCGCCTCTAATAACCTCAGAACGGCGCTTCAGACCGGTATAACGACGCTACGCTGCGTCTCGGACAGGCAGCACATCGACCTGGCGATGAGGGACGCGGTCGAGAGGAGGCAGATAATCGGTCCACGCCTCTTATGCGCTGGGGTGGGCATCTGCATGACGGGCGGGCACGGCTCCGGCATCCCCGACACAATACACGAGGTCGACGGCCCCTGGGCGGTGCGCAAGGCGGTGCGTGAGGAGGTCAAGGCCGGCGTCGACTTCATCAAGCTGCTCAGCAGCCACAGGACGGACGATAGGGAGTTCACCTACGAGGAGATCGAGGCGGGGGTGGACGAGGCGCACGCCCACGGGCGGAAGTGTGCCATACACCTCGCGAACTTCGTCGGCACCAAGATGGCGGCGGAGGCGGGTGTCGACACCATCGAGCACGGCAGCTTCATCGACAAGGAGACCGCCGAGAAGATGGCGTACAACAAGATAGTGCTCGTCCCCACCCTCTGGGTCAAGAACCACATCCCAGAGAGGACGCGCAAGACGCGCGCCGAGCAGGCGAAGACGGGCATCTGGAACCTCACCGGGCGCGACCTCGAGCAGACGGAGGCCTGGTTTAACGGCTGTGTCGAGCAGCTGCCCCAGACGATGAAGCTGGTGATGTCGAAGAAGGTGCGCATCGGCGCCGGGACGGACAACGTCTTCGGCGACCAGATGTTCGCTACGCTGCCCGAGGAGATTGAGTGGCTCACCAAGTATGGGGTGGGGAACATGGACGCGATTGAGTCGGCGACGCGCGTCGGCGCGGAGGCGATCGGCGTGGAGAAGGTTCTCGGTACCATCTCGGCCGGCAAGTACGCCGACATGATAATGGTCAAGGAGGACCCCGTCAAGGACATCACGGCGCTAAAGCGCGTCGGCTGGGTGATGAAGGGGGGCGACGTGATCGGCCTCTACCCGGAGTGGAGGCGCCGCCCCATACAGGACCCGCAGGATACGCGGTAGCCCACTTGCACCCCGCGATACTCCTGAACGAATTTCAATTCGCCAGTTAGCCTTTACATAGGCCGGTGCCACCGTTTTCTACGTGGCTCACGTCTACTTCTCCGCGCATCAGGACGATGACCTGATCTTCATGAGCCCGAGCCTGCTGAACGATGTGGCTTCGGGTGTTGGAGTCTGGACAGTCTACCTGACGGCGGGGGACGCTGGGCTCGGGGAGGACTACTGGCGTGGGCGTGAGGAGGGTGAGCGCGCCGCATATTCCGCGATGGGCGCCTCGGGCTGGAAGGAGGAAACTCTCAAGGCATCCGGCAAGAGCATCGCGTCCTCGATATCCGCCGACGGCAAGGTCAGGCTCATCTTCCTACGCCTGCCCGACGGCGGACGCCTCGACCAGAAGACGCCCCCCTCAAAGGCACTAGAGAAAGTATGGGGCGGGGAGGAGGTCGCGACCATCGACGGCGCGAACAGGTATACTCGCAAGAGTCTCACCTCAACACTCGTCAGGATAATCCACCTAGCCCACGGCGACGAGGCGTACACACACGACCCCGCGGGCTGGGTCGCCGGCTGCGACCACCTCGACCACCTCTATACGGGGCTCCTCGTCGGCGAAGCAACAGCGAAGGCTGGCATCCCTCAGAGGCTCTTCAGGGGCTACAACTGCGACCTCCAACCCCAGAACCTGCCCTATGTCGTCTACCACAGGAAGCGCGCCGTCTTCGAGGTGTACGCGAGGCATGATCGGATGATACCGCAGCCCCTCGACGCGCTCTACGAGGGGTGGCTCAAGAGAAGCTACCCTCGTATGCCCTAGCTCGATATGTTATAAACCGCGGTGCGCCACCTTCCATTGATCTGATTTGGCTGAGAAACCCGCATATTATGACGTTCACGCCGAGCTGTGGAGGCATGGCTGGGAACAGGCCAAGCCCCTCGATGGGTTCCTCGTGGGGGCGAAGGAGGATGAGGCGAAGAGGTGGGCGGAGTCGGCGGAGAGGGCGCCGGCGCTCACCGATGAGCAAAGGGCTCGCCTATCCGGATACAACAGGGCAGTGAAGCTACTCGTCGTCGGCGCCACTTGGTGTCTCGACTGCGCCCGCGTGCTACCCTACCTTAAAAACATAGTCGAGGTGATAGGTGAGAAGGCGGAGCTGCGTCTCATCGACCGCGACGCCGTCCCCGAGCTTCGCGACGAACTCAAGATAATGGGGGCTCCACGCGTCCCGCGTGTGGTCATCCTCAGCGAGGACTGGTTCGAGGTCGACCGCCTCGGCGATAGGAGCCTGAGCATCTACCGCAGCAGGATGGCGAGGGAGATCGGTAGGGGCATTGATCATGGCGTCCTCAGTCCGGCCGCGAGGGAGGAGGAGCAGACGGAGTGGGTGAACGCCATCGAACGCGCACTCATCATACTCAGAACCGCGCCCGCCCTAAGAAAACGCCACAACGACTAGAACACCCAACTCATCCCAGCCTCGACGACCCGCATCGTCAATCGATCGAGATCTTTCGCGCCTCGATGGTTATCGAGTGAGGGATCTTCGCATGCTTCCGCAGCGACGGATACTTCGAAACTCCACTCTGGGTCGGCTTCGCCTCGACGAGCCTCGACACCACGAAGCCACCATCAGCCAGGGCGTCGAAGTAATCCGTCAGGGTCCTGTGGAAGGAGGTTGTCTTGAATGGCTTCACGAGCCTCTCCATGTCCCAGATGACCTCGGATACGCCCGGCTGGAAGTAGTCCGTCACCTCGAGATGCCCAGCGTCGCCAGACTTGTCCTCCTCCACATGCACCCACTTGGCGAGGGGCTCCCTGTCCAAGCATTTACCGTATTCGAAGCAGGGGTGTGTGATGCAGAAGATGAAGCGTCCGCGGTCGTTCAGAATATTCGCGGCTTCACGGATGGCATCCCTGTAGCGCTCGATGTCCATGAGAGCCATGAAGCATGTGACCGCGTCGAACTTACCCCTGACCCCCTCAAGTCTCGCCGCGTCTGAGACAACATACTCTATTCCTTGCTTCTCCCGCTTCTCCGCCTGCCTCGCGAGCTCTATCATCTTCGGTGAGAAGTCGACGCCCACGACCTCGGCGCCCATCTTGGCATAGAGTCTAGGAAAGTTTCCCTCCCCACACCCTATGTCAAGGATCCTTCTCCCCTTCACGTCCCCCACAACGGCGAGAAAGGCTGGTTTATTCATCTCATCCCTGAAGTAATCCTTACCTTTATCGAGAAAATCGGACCAAGAGTCCCCCGCTGCGTCCCATTTCCCGGATATCTTGTCGGGGCCCGCCATTTTTATTCGAAGATGGAAAGCTTCAAAATGATTTATGCTTTGCTCGAGGATAGAGCATTTTGACTTGTTATCGACTGTAGAAAATATCGTTTATGCATCGTAGGAATACCTATAGTCGATATTATATCCCCCCAGCACCCTAATTCCCTAGATTCTGCGAGGAACCGACTTGGCAGACACACTAGTTGAGGTACCCGGGCAGCCCTGGTTCAAGGACAAGCCCATCAAGCTCACATTCCCATCCCCTTGGAAGGTCCAACGGTGCAAGATGGCGTGCGAGGACCAGAAAGGACTGACTAAGGCCCAGATCAGGAAGGCGATAAGGAACCCCCTCGGCACGAAGCCGCTGGCGAAGCTCGCCAAGGGCAGGACGGAGGCCGTGATCATCTTCGACGATTCCACCCGCCCCACCAAGACCCACCAGTATGCCACGATAGTGCTTGAGGAGATCAAGACGGCGGGCATCAAGGACGACTGCATACGCTTCGTAGTCGCCCCCGGCAGCCACGGCACGTTCGGCCGCCAGCTCTTCGCCAAGAAGCTCGGCGAGGACATCATGGAGCGCTACCCCGTCTACAATCACAACCCCTACGAGATGTGCAAGCAGGTCGGCACAACCAGCTACGGGACGCCCGTATGGATCAACGCCGAGGTAGCCGCCTGCGACCTCAAGATAGGCATAGGCAGCGTCCTCTACCACCGGATGAGTGGCATGAGCGCCGGCGGCAAGATAATCAGCCCCGGAATAGCCGGCATAGAGACGATACGCACGAACCACGGCCCCGTCGGGGGCTTCGGCCCCGGCCTCACCCCCCACAAGACCACCGGCTACCTCAAGAACGACGAGAACATACTCCGACTCGACGCCGAGGAGTCCGCGCGCATCGCCGGCCTCGACTTCAAGATAGACGCCGTCCTCAACCTCCACCGTGACCCCGTCGAGGTCTACACCGGGGACTTCGTCCAGACACACCGCAGGGCATCCGAGGCGGCGCTACGCTGGCATAAGACCGAGTCCCCTAAGGACATGGACATCGTCGTCGCCAACAGCTACATGCGCGCCAACGAGCCCTATCTCAGCCTCTGGCCCGCCCAGGAGTCCGTGAAGCAGGACGGCTCCGTCGTCCTCATCTGCAACGACCCGGACGGCGACATAAACCACTGGATATTCAACAACCACGGCAAGTATGCCGCGGCGAGCCTATGGAGCGGAAAGGCACGCAACCTGACACGCGGGGCACGCCTCATCGTCTACAGTCCCTACCCACAGAAGACCCTTGAATGGCGCCTGGGCGCACCCGGCACGGTCACGTGGTGCAAGACATGGGGAGATGTCATCGAGGAGCTGAAGAAGTACCACAGGGGAAGCCCCAAGGTGGCGGTCCTCCCCGACGGCACGAGCGGCATCCCCGCCTCCTTCATCTCCACCTACCTCGCCTCCGCCCCCTCCAAACCCTAAAATAATCAGCCACCCGACCCAGAACCGAGCCAGATGAGCGTCGACGACACCGCCGTTTGCGACCTTCTATTCGAGATAAGCAACGAGGACAGGATACGCATACTCCTGTGCCTCTCGGAGTCGCCGCTGAAGCCCGCACGCCTGTCACAGCGGCTGGGGCAGAAGAGCCAGGAGACCAGCCGCCACCTCTCCCGGCTCGAGCAGACGGGGCTAGTCTCGAAGGGCGTCGATGGCCTCTACAGGGTGACGCCCTTCGGGGAGGTCGTCCTCACGCAGCTCCCCTGCCTCGCCTTCGCCACCCACAATAAGGCGTACCTGAAGAGCCACACGTTTGCCGGCCTTCCGCCGGAGTTCAGGGTGAGGCTCGGAGAACTCGTGGGCGCCACACCCATCGAGGATCCCCTGGAGTCCGTCTACCACCTGCAGGAGACCATACGCTGCGCGCAGGAGTACGTCTGGAACGTGAACACGCCCTACTTTTCTAGCGGCTTCCCGCACATCCGCGCCGCCTTCGACAGGGGCGTGCACGGGCGCTACCTGCGGACGAAGGAACACGTCGTGCCGCCGCCCATGCTCGAGGATATGGAGCGGGAGCTCGGGCCGGGGACGAGCGAGAAGTACCTTCGCTTCGGCCAATACGAGGAGAGGCGCACGCCACGAGTAGACCTCATCCTCTACATGTCCGAGCAGCAGGTCGGGCTCCTCGCTTTCCCCCTGGTGAATGGTGGCTTCGACTACATCGGCTTCCGCGGCGACGATGAGGCCACGCTGCGCTTCTGCGGCGATCTTTTCAGGCGCCTCTGGGCCGACGGCGTACCCGTCCACCACGCTTAACGCCGTTGATATGCTTCACGGCGCCAAGACAATCAGGGGTGATGAAGCCTCCCAGTGTGGTCGTCGTACCGCCTATGATCCGCTCATCCTTCATCGACGAGGCGAAGCCGTGACCCACGAAACCTTATAAACGCGGTCCGCACCCCAAGTGGCTAGCCGAATCTCAAGGTGAACCCCCGACGACACACAACGAACTACACCAGCAGCCTGTTTCTGGTAGTTTGTCCAGTTCGTCGCCCAGCGGGCAATAGGGTCACCTGAACAGACGCAAAGCGGCTCCGGTGATTCTGTTGCTAATAGCACTAGACCTAGAGGGTACATTGCTGGATGGTGAACTCTTCCCAGAGATAGGGCTCAAACTCGGGTTGGGAGGTGAGCTGGGCGCCATCACGAGGGACGCGATGAGCGGCGATCTCCCCTTCGAGAAGGCGCTCAGGAGGAGAGTCGAACTGATCAGGGGCGTCCCGATGAGTAGCATACGATCCGTGGCCGACACCATCCCCCTCACGCGGGGCGCCGAGGAGACCATCCAGATCCTCCGTCACATGGGGCTCACACCCGCCATAATCACGGGCGGATTCGACTTCCTCGCCAGACGCGCCGCCGACCGGCTGCAGATCGACCACGTCTACGCCAACCACTTCGCCGAGAAGGACGGAATGGTCGCCGGCCTCGCGTCCCCCGTGGTCACGCCGCGTGTGAAGGCTGAGCACCTCAAGCGCCTCGCAGGGGAGCTGGGTGTCCCACTCGGGAGATGCGTCGCGGTGGGCGACGGGGCGAACGACATACCCATGCTCTGCACGGCGGGTCTCAGTGTGGCCTTCAACGCCCCTCCCCGGGTGAGGGAGGCCGCATGCGTGGTGGTGGCTGGGAATGATCTGAGGGCGATACTCCCACTCGTCGCCCGCCACCTCGACGAGACGCCGGCACAGGTGCACGAGGCGCAACTGGTTCAGATGCCCACGCAGAGAATGGGGCGCTGACGCCTCCTTTAACGCCGTTAAGTATATTAACGCCGTTAAAACAATCAGGGGCGATGAAACCCCCCTGCATGATCGTCGTACAGCACATACTCCCCGCCCTGCGCCTCGAGATAACG
>DUKA01000023.1 GCA_013329615.1 Candidatus Bathyarchaeota archaeon | reverse complement strand
CCGACTCGTCCCCTGCGCCAGTTTCCGGTGGCGAGGGCGTGCTGGATTCTGCTCGTGATGATGCCTGGCCTGACTGCCGCGCTGATGAGTACGCCCTTGCGACGCGTGCTCATCCTGCGGAACTGGTACCGCATGTCGCGGTAGAGGCTCCAGAAGGCGGATCTGAAGAGCTCGGCGAGGAGGGGACCTGCGAGCTTTATCCTCTTGTTGCGGAGGTGGTCCTTGTCGTCCTCCCTCCTGTACTGGAGCTTGAGCTCTATGATGCGTGCGCACATCTCGCCGAGGAAGATTGCCTTGTCCTTGCGCTGGTCTGCGCCGCGGCCGATGTGTGGGAGGAGGTTGCGGTCGAGGATGGCCTCGGCGCGCTTCATGCGGAACTCCTTTACCTGACCGAAGGCTACGCGGTTTCCGATGTAGAGTACGGCGTCCTCGCGGTTGTGGACGTTGCCAGCCTCGCGGAAGCTGGGCTCCAGTTCGGAGAGTATCTTGGTGTCTAGGCTGACCATGTCGGCGACGGCTTTGTCGGTTTCGACTCCTAGCGCCCTCATGAGGACGACGTAGGGGACGGGGACGGGTACGCCGGGGATGGTGACGCTCATCTCGCCCTTCGCCTTGAGGTTTGCCTCGATCCTGGCGCGGAATCCTACGGTTGTTGAGAAGACTTTGCCCCTGTAGACGGGGTTTGTGCCGCGGTCGTCGATCTCGACGAGTACGCGGTTTGGCGCGAGGTCTTCGAGGCTGACGATTACGCGCTCTGATCCGTTGATTATGAAGTATCCTCCGACCTCCTCGGGGTCTTCGCCGCGCTGCATCATCTCGTCAGGGGTGTGGCGGCTCAGGAGGCAGAGCTTGGACTTGACCATTATGGGGAGGTCACCTATGTTGACCTTCTCGTAGGTCTCCTTGCCTTCGTCTTCGAGCATGATTTCTAGGTAGAGTGGCGCCGAGTAGGTGAGGTTGCGTATCCTCGCCTCGCGTGGGTAGACGGGGCGTTGCGTCCCGTCGACCTCCGTGATGACGGGGTCGCCGACCTCTATGGAGCCGAACTTTATCTCATATGTGTGGTTCGGCACCTCTATCGTGATGCCACCTATCTCATCGATGATCTGCTGCAGCGTGTGCTCGACGAACTCGTTGTAGCTGTCGAGGTGCTGCTTCACGAGGCCTTCGTCTGCGAAGAAGGTCTTCATGAGGTCCCAATTGTTTTCCTCTGCGAGAAGCATTACATCAATCCTCAAGGGGGGTGTTTGGCTGCAGGGCTGTGTGGCTCCCGAGAATCGTCAGATTACGAATCGAACGGTATCCCTCCTCTTTCTCGGAACATATCTTAGAAGCCACGACCCTGCAGAGGCTGCTATGTAGGGCGTGAACTCGTTAATAAACGTTTTTGGGGGTTAGAGTGTCCTGAATGGGGGCGGTCTGGGGCGTCGCGCCGCGTGTGGGGCACCCGCCGGGGGTATACCAAACATTTAATAGGGGAACTCGGTTATTCGATTAGAGCCCGACGGGGAAAATAGGTTTAGGAGATCATTGGTTTGGCTGAGATGATTGAGCGGGTCCTTGAGCGTAGTCTTGGTAAGACCGTCCTCATCAAGGTGAGGGGGGGCAAGACTCTTCGTGGGACCCTGGAGGGTTTCGACCAGCACGTGAATCTGGTGCTCAAGGACGCCGAGAATGTTAGCGATCCGATGAAGAACGAGATGATTGGGACGATCGTTCTTCGCGGTGATAACGTGATAATGATCTCCCCGCCGCCCGAGGGATAGGTGTATCATAAATGACGACTAAGCATGCTCTTCATTCGGGTAAGCGGACTCACATGAGGTGTAGGCGCTGCGGGCGCAGGGCTTATCATATGAGGCTCAAGGTGTGCGCCGCGTGTGGCTTCGGTGAGACGAAGACTCTCAGGCACTATAATTGGATGCGTAAGGATCTTCAGCGGACGCACCGCCTCGTCTAAGCCGATTCTGTTTTAGGTTCCGTTCTTTCGTCTGGTTTCTTATGTGTGGCGGTACTTGTCGCCTTTTCTCGATTCGGCTTGGGGGGGGTTCAATTAAAAAGGTGTTTTTTTGTACCCGTTACTGGGTATGGCATACCCTGTTAGAGGGTATACTGTGTTTCCCTCGTTTTGTGTACCTGTGGTTGACCGCCGGAAATGGGTTTTTTCCAGGAAATTTAATCGTTTTCGCGTTTGTAGCTGGTCGTGGATGCGTTGCTACTACGCATGGCGTTTTTTCATCGTTTTTTGCGTCCGTAGCTGGATTGGCGGGCTTTTGCGTCTCATATGATGGCGCGGAAAATTGTTTGCGTGCGTAGCATAGCATAACCAAAAAAAAATTTGTTTGGCTTGTACCCGTGGCTAGGTATAAGCAGAAAAAATTTTGCTATTGTGTTGACCTAATCTCGGATTGAGCCATAAGGTGTCCGCTGAGGGCTATGAGCCAGATGAGGACGGGGTACACTATATTCTCTCGCCTCCGCCGTGGCCGATCGGGCTGTAGGTGGCTGTGATCCCGTGGATGTCGCCGAGGATGGGGAGGATGAGGAAGGTGGGGCCGGTTCCTCCGAGTAGGGTGGAGATCAGGGTCATTGTGTGTGTTAGTAGTCGTGAGGTGGCGATCGTTTTGGCGTTGCAGAAGATGAAGGCGGCGAGGGCGAATAGGCCGTGGATTCCCTGGTCGAGTGGGAAGACGGCGACGCCTGCGACGCCTATGTCGGCGGCTACGTATACGGCGAAGATGTCTCGCCTGCGATGGGTTTTGTGGGGGAGGTATGCGGCTGCGATGTTGAGCAGGCCGACGAGTAGTTATGAGGCGTTGAACAGTAGTCTCGTCTCTGGTGTGACGCCGAGGTCGCTGATCGCGTTTGTGTGTACGCTGTAGTTGGGCGCCATCGCCTCCCTGATCATGAGGGCTGTGAGGAACTGGGCGGAGGCGGCGGAGAATAGGAGGCCGGCTAGGCACTTGTCGTCGAGCATGTGACAGTTGGGTGTGGCGTTATATATTTTCCAGCTTCGGGGCGGCGGGGGTATGTTTTTTAGGTCTGGGGCGTGGGTGTTTGTTGGGCGGGGGTACCCGAGACTGGCCAAAGGGGCGGGACTTAAGATCAGGCAGTCTCTGGTGAGAGATCCCGTAGCTCAGGCTTTCGAGGGTTCAAGTCCCTCCCCCCGCACCACACCCTCCGTCGTGTTCTAAAAAGTAGTATTAAGGCTAGGCGAATGCCTGTATACGCCATGGACTCGAAGCTCGTCCTTGTCGCCGTCGTCTGCGTCCTCGGTGGTCTCGTCGGAGGCTACATGCTCGCTAACTTCACATCGACAAACCAGTCGGCAGCCTACGAGTTGCAGATACAAAACCTCAGGGTAGCCTTGAACGCTAGCGACGCCCAGATAGGGGTACTGGAGGTTGAGCTTCAGGCCAAGGA
>DUKA01000100.1 GCA_013329615.1 Candidatus Bathyarchaeota archaeon | reverse complement strand
AGGCAGAGCGCAGAAGAGGCTCCCGGATATCCTAGCAGCAGTCACCGTCTCCGATGATGGAGAGCATCGGGTTCGGAACGAACTCGAATATGCTGCCAAGTTTGAGCTTCGGGTCGAGGTTGTTCACTTCGACGACCATGTTCATGTGGTTCGGCATGTGGTTGTAGTCGAAACCCGTAAGGTTGCCGATGGGTTCGCCGTCGACCCTTACCTCGTCGCCGTTTACGATGTTGCCTCCCTGCGTTATCTCGATGAAGGCGACCGCCGCGGCGTCCTCACCCTCACCGAGTGGGTTCCACAACATTATCTCATGCACATCTCCCCGAGGGACGGCGCGGCTCCACGCCTCGCTGAGGTCGATCCCCGAGCTGCTAAACTTCACATCGATGACTGTGACGACCTCGCCTTTGACCGGCCGCCTCTCTCGGTATATCCTAGGCGCCGTTACGACGCGTAGGGCCCTCTCTTCGTCACACCCCGCTCCTTTTCCATTGCAGGAGCACCCCTTCTCACTCTTCGTCTCTTGGTCTTTTTCGGAGCAGACGCATCCGGCCTTGTTTTTACCACCCAACATATACGCATCGATATACTTGAATTTGTTACTGTGTATAAGGTTTTCCCACCCCCCGTCAAGCATCGTGAACGCCCCCACTCGGCACCGGTTTACTCGAAGACGTTAAGCCCTCAATCACGTCGATAAACCCATGCAGACACACCTCCGGACACCCGAGGCATACAGCCTGCTCGGTGAACCCCTATACCCCACCCCAATCAAGCTCTGGCTCCCAAAGGACCCGAAAGAATACGACGCCAAGCTTCGCGAGCTCCAAGAGAACCGGGAGAAGGCTACCCAAGAGTGGCGTGAGAACTCGGACGACCCCGAGAAGCTCCTCTGGTTCGCACGTCGCACGGAGATCGTGGGCAACTTCAACGAGGCGTGCGCCGCCTACACCGAGGGGATCAGGCGGTGGCCGGACGATCCCCGCTTCCCGCGCTTCAGGGGGCACCGCTTCGCCCTCCTCCGCCGACTCGACCTCGCCGTGGCCGACCTAGAACGAGCATCCAAACTAATCGAAGGAAGACCCGACGAACCCGAGGTCTACGTCAGCGGAGGCAAGAGCAGGGACAAGCTCGGCTTCAGCAGCTTCCACTGGAACGTCTGGTACCACCTCGGCTTCGCGAGGTTCGCCTCCGGCGACTTCGGGGGCGCCGTCGAGGCATACAGGCGCTGCATGGACGTCTGCGACGTGCGGGAGAGCGTCGTCGCCACGACGCACTGGCTCTACATGCCACTGATACGCCTCAAGCGCTGGGGTGAAGCAGCAAAGCTCCTCGAAGGCATTGAGCCGAACGAGAAGCTCGTCGAGGTGGGGGACTACTACGAGACCCTCCTCATGTATAAGGGCGCAACGACCCCCGAGGCGCTTCTGAAGAAGGCGCAATCCGAGGGCAAGGCACGCCTCATGACACGCGCACACGCCATAGGCAACCTATACCTCGCACGCGACGAACCAAAGAAGGCGGAGAGAGTATTCAGGGAGATACACGACACTGGCGAGTGGTCGGCCGGCGTCCACCTGCTCGCCGAGGCCGAGCTCCTCCGCCTCGGTGTGAAGGGCTAAGTACACATACGCCCCCTGTTTCCTGATCCGGATGATCAAGCAGGGTCTGGAGTACGAGGTCGTAGAGGGCTGGGGCAGGCTCCCGAAGGGCTGGGTCTACACGCAGGTCGCCGGCGTCGCCGTCGACTCTAAGGACAGGGTCCTCATCCTCTGCAGGGGCGCGCACCCAATCATCGTCTTCAGCCGGGAGGGCGAGTTCATAGAGAGCTGGGGCGAGGGCGTCTTCTCGAATGCCCACGGCGCATACATAGACGAGGAGGACAACTTCTACTGCGTCGACAACGGCGACCACACAGTCCGCAAGTTCGCAAAGGACGGCGAACTCGTCCTCACGCTCGGCGAGAGGAACAGACCAGCACCGCCAGGCAAGCCCTTTAACAAGCCCACCGACCTAGCACGGGCCCCCAACGGCGACCTATACATAAGCGACGGCTACGGCAACAGCAGCGTCCACCGCTTCACCGCCGAGGGCGAGCTCGTGCAGAGTTGGGGCGAATCCGGAACGGGGCCCGGGCAGTTCAACCTCCCGCACGGCGTCTGGGTCGACGGCACGAGGGTCTACGTCGCCGACCGCCAGAACAACAGGGTCCAGATATTCACCCTCGAAGGCGCATACGTCGAGGAGTGGAACAACCTCCTACGTCCATGCGACATCTACTTCGATAAACGCGGCCGCGTCTACGTCGCTGAGTTGAAGCACAGGGTGAGCATCCTGAATAAGAAGGGCGAGGCGTTGGCGAGGATAGGCGGCACGGAGAGCTTCACGCCGGGCCAGTTCGTTGCGCCCCACTGCCTCTGGAAGGACTCACACGGAGCACTTTACGTCGGAGAGGTGCTGGAGGGGCAACGGATACAGAAGTTCGTGCCCGCCTAGGCTTCCTAGCGTACTACGAGTTGTCGCAGGACCACAACGTCTTGAGTCTTTAAGGCGACTGCCTCGCCGAAGGGCCTCAGTTGGAAGGAGAATGTGGCGGCTCCGCGACCCCACGCGTCGCCGACGAAGAACGTCTCCCCCATCGGCATCCTCACCCCGGGGCCGTACATGAAGAAGACCTCGAAGAGGCGCATCGGCTGCATTATGTAGTAGCTGAGCACCGCCATCGAGCCGATGAGGACAAGGGCGACGAGCGCCGCTTTGTACACGTCCATTTCAGTACCAACCTTGCCGCGGCCTATACGGTCGAGGCGCGTGTCGAGCGAGGGGTGGGATGTGAACGCCGCCTTCAGGGAGCCTATCTGTGAGTAGATGAATAGGCCGGAGACAAGCTCCGGGATGAGGGCTCTGCGCCGCGGCGCGGGGATGGAGGCGATCTTGATCAGCGCCCTCTTCAGGGTATTCCTCCTACCCGTCGCCTTCGACCCAACGTCGTCCGCGAGGTACTCCCTCTCCCTCGACAACATGGAGGCCGACAGGTAGGCGGCGGGGTTAAAGAAGGAAACAACCTTCAACGAGGAGGCCATCGTCATGAGGTGGAAGTCCCGGTTCTTGATGTGGGCGAGCTCGTGCGCTATGACCGCCTCGAGCTCCAGCTGGTTGAGCGCCGCGATGAGGCCGCTTGAGAAGACCACCATCGCTCTATCCCCGTACCCTATCGTGAAGGCGTTGAGTTGCAGGTTCTCGGTCAGCCCAATCTTGGGCACGGGTACACCAATCCTCTGCGCGAGCTTCTCAACCGACTTGTAGAGCCTCGGCTCGTCCTCCGCCGTGACGTCGATGACGCCTTGACACCGCTTCACGATCCCGACTCCGAAGAGGTAGGAGACCGCCAGTGTAACGGCGCCGAAGACTAGCCCAATTATGCACAGGAGCCCAGTGTAGTTCACACCCGCAACCTCCTCGACCATCGAGATGGTGGCAAACGCCGGAGGAGCCATAACGAAGCCATTCGCCGCCTCCCCGATTGCAGGCGCCGCCTGCGAGATGATCATCGTCGACCCGTCGAATATCCCGTGCTGGATCACCGGTCTCATCACCCAGATGGACGGCGTGTAGAAAATGTAAACGATTATCGGGGCAACCAATGTGAGGCTGTAGAAGAAGCCCCGTATCTTTGGGTCCCTGATCCTCGTCAGGTTAAGGAGGACGTAGCTGATGATCAGCGTGGCGACGGAGGTTAGCAGCATCTGGGGGAACGGCGCTGTCAGAAGCTGCCTCAATATCTCGTTTGGCCCCGTCGCACTCCCTCCTTTTAGTCTTCCTTGGGTCTACCCTTTCCCTTATTTGTGTTGTCCATGTCGATGAGGTAGGATGTGACCGCCTCTCCGAAGTTCTTCATGAGGCTGTCCATGATGTGTTTCACGGCCGACTTTTCTATCTCCGCCCTCGTCATCTTGGGCCAGTAGACGTAGAGCAGACCGCCCCTGCCCTCGGTGACCTTGCGGTCGAGTATCCCCTTACCGAACAGGGTGTCCATGGTGGACATGACCGTCGTGTAGGCGATCTTACGCTCGCCCTTCATCTTCTCATAGACCTCCCTGACGCGCACGGGTTTGCCCATCTCGTATACCTCGTTGAGCACGTCGGCCTCGAGTGGTCCGAGTATGGCTTCGAGCTCTTTTCTGTCGATCCTGTATCCGGATGGGGCGTAGTTTTCGTCGGGCATTTTGTTACTATCCGGCTCCGTAATTACTATCGGGTATAAGAACATTTATATCCCTTTCCCCCATCTCAAATTAGTTGCTACTAAGCAACTTAGGAGGTAAATGTGATGGCTTCAGTAATCGAGATTAAGAACCTCACGAAGAAGTACGGCGACCTACTGGCGGTGGACCACGTGAACTACACCATCGAGGAGGGTGAGATATTCGGCCTCCTCGGTCACAACGGCGCCGGCAAGACGACTACCATACTGATGCTGCTCGGGCTCATCCCCCCAACGGAGGGGACTGCCATAGTGAACGGCGTCGACGTGATCAAGGAGCCGCTCCAGTCGAGGAGGCACGTCGGGCTGCTCCCCGAGAACGCGGGGTTCTACGAGAATCTCACAGCGCGTCAGAACCTACTATTCTACGCCGAGCTCGCTGATGTCCCTGACAAGGAAGCATCGGAACGCGTCGAGAAGCTCATCGACCAGGTCGGCCTCGACGACAAGAGGGGCGTCAAGGTCTCTGCCTACTCCCGCGGTATGAGGCAGAGGCTCGGCATAGCCCAATCCCTCGTCAGAGACCCTAAGGTCCTCATCCTCGACGAGCCCACGCAGGGAATCGACCCCGAGGGGACACAGGACATCAGGAAGCTGATCCGGACACTGTCCAAAGATCGCGGGATGACCATAATCTTCACCACGCACGTCCTCTACGAGGTGAACAAGCTCTGCGATAGGGTCGCCATAATGAAGAATGGGGCCATCGCCGGGATCGGCACCATCCCCGAGCTAAGAAAGCAGGTCAACGCGGACGAGGGGGAGGATTTCGAGCAGATCTTCCTACGCTACCAGGGGGTCGTTTAAATGGCCGGCATGTTGACGATGGCAAAGAAGGAGTTCCTCGACATCATCGGAGAGAAGAAGTTCATGCTCATCTTCGCCACCCTACTCATAGTCATACTCGTCTCCGCCTACCAGGGTGGCCTGAGCTACAGCGAGTCGCAGAGCGCAACAGGGAGCTTCACTTTCGAATCGGGTCAGGGACGAGGTCGCGTAGGAAACACGACCGGGCCTGTCATGGTGTTCGGCTCCGCCCAGAGTTTGTCTAACTCACTGGAAAGCATGATCACGAACTTCAGCCTCGTCGGCGGCGTACTCGCCATAGCGATCAGCTTCGACACAATCAACAACGAGCGACAGAGGGGCTCTCTAAAGACGCTCCTCTCGTACCCGATCTATCGCGACTCGATTGTCTACGGGAAGTACCTCGGCGGCCTACTAGCCGTTACGATGGTCTCCGTCGTCAGCTTCCTAGGCGGGATGGGTCTCTTCATCAGCGTCACGGGCATCGAGATGACGACGGATACGGTTCTGCGCCTAGCCATGTTTTTCGGGGTCTCCCTCGTCTACATGGCTATCTTCCTCGCCATTGGACTGCTGCTCTCCATAGTGCTGCCCTCTCCCTCCACCTCGCTGCTGGCCTCAATGATCGTCTGGCTCTCCTCGATACAGCTCATACCCAACCTCGGCTACGCCATAGGACAGATACTTTACCCGGTCAGGATGACATTCAGCCAAACCGGTGAACCATCCTTCACCCAGCAGACCGGGTTCACAACTCTGAGAACCATCATCTCTGGATTATCTCCCTCAACCGCCTACGAGAACATCGTCAACTCCCTGCTGACCACGAGCTCGCTCGAGTTCACAAGCGGCACACCGACGGTGACATCGATAAGCGTCACGACTGCCCTCATGTCCTCGCTGCCCAGCCTACTCTACTTCGTGGGCCTTCTGATAGCGATCTTCGCAGCGGCCTACGTGGTTTTCATGAGGCAGGAGATCAGGTGAGTCCCTTGAAGCCTACACGCGGATTCGCGATGCTGCTCGCCGTCATATGCGTCCTCGCGCAGACGGCGACGATCTTCGCCGACGCCAACTTCCATTACCATGGCACGATCGTGGATGAGGGGGGGGACCCTCTCGCCGGCGCGACGATAAAGGTGGTCGACCAGACCGCCTCACGCATCGGCTCGGGGACCGGCCTCTACGTCGCTACCGCTACCACAGACGTGAATGGCAGGTTCTCTTTCTACATTGACTACGGAACTTACGATCTGACGATAAGTAAAGAGGGGTACATTTCCCAGATCTTCAGATATAGCGGCGTAAACGTACCCCGCATAGAAGTCGGCAACGTAACCTTGAAGCGAAACGTCTTAGTCACGATGTCCGCAGCCGCCTTGGTAGCATCCCCCGGGTCCCGTCTGACCATGAGTGTGCAGGTTAGCAACGGCGGCTCGGCTGAGGAGACCGTAGACGTTCAGGCAACAGCCCCCGAGGGCTGGTCGGCCTTTCTGAAGAACGAAGCCGGGGAGGTGAAGAGCCTAATTCTCAAGGCGGGCGCCACCACGAGCCTCAACCTCGTCGTCGATGTTCCAGTCGATGCTACGTCGGGTGAGATCGAACTCGTTGTGAGTGGGCGTGCGTCGGTAACGAAGACGCTGACGATAGTTGTGGAGGGCGCTCCGACGAGCATCGCCACATGTACGTATCCGTCGAAGATAGTGTCACCCGGGGGCACGATATCCTACAAGGTAGCCATCACCAACCCAAGCGGCGAAGCGGGGGTGATCATGTTAAAAACAATGGGGGTCCCCTCCGGTTGGAGCGCCTACTTCCTCAACGACGACAAGGAGGAGATAGACTCCGTATACGTCCAGAGTGCCTCATCCGTGACCGTGACGCTACGGGTGCAAGTGTCATCCGCGACGGCGGTCGATACAATCGGTTCCCTTATAGTAACGGCGCAGTTGGGCGAGCGATCCACCGAGGTGCCGCTGGCCTTGAAGGTCGAGCAGAGGGCAGCCACCATCGAGCTCGGTGCGAAGTATCCGTCCCAGTCCCTCAAACTTAGCGTCGCAACCGTCTACCCCATCACGCTGAGCATCCACTCATCCGAACTAGTGCAGCTTAGCGCCGACGGCGTGCCCGAGGGGTGGTCGGTTGTCTTCAAGACGCAAGACGGGCGGCAGGTGAACTCAGTTCTCCTCGAGGCTGATACCACAGAGAGCATTAACGTCGAAGTCACGCCGTCACTGAGCAGCAGTCAAGGACAGTACAGCTTCACGATCGTGGCGACAGGTGAGACCGAGGAGGGCAACCTCGCGCTAACCGCCGACATAGTCGGCTCATATTCTCTCGTTATGTCCCTCGACTCCCTCTACCTGCAGACGATCGCCAAGAGCTCCGAGGTGGTCACGGTGACAGTCACAAACAAGGGGTACTCGCCCCTGACGAACGTTGAGCTTGCTCTTTCCTACCCCGACGGTTGGACGACGGCGTTCACGCCTATGAAGATCACGACCCTCGCCCCAAACGAAAAAGCCACGTTCCAGCTCACGGTGACCGTGCCCGAAGGCGCGTCTCCAAAAGACTACCTAGTATCCGTCCAAGCGACGAGTGGGGAGGCATCGGCGACGGTTCAAACCATCAGGGTAACCGTCGAGATGGAGTCTAGCTGGAGCATATACGGCGTCGTGCTACTCGCAGCTGGTGCTGGTGTATTTGTACTCATCTACAAGAAGCTCAAGAGGAAGTAACCCTTTTTTCATCCGGCATTGAGGGGGATACACCCGTCATTAGCCGGTACAACCCTTATTCTGGTACCCGCCGACTGGGGAACCATGCTGAATATTGGAGCATGCGGAATAGACTGTGGTAATTGCGCCGCCTACAAGGCGACGCAGGCGAACGACGTGACGAAGCTGGCAGAGCTTGCGGTTAGCTGGAGCAGCGAGAAGAACAAGTGGAAGGCTGCGGACATGTGTTGCGACGGCTGCACAAGCAGTCGCGTCTTCAAAGGGTGCAAGGAGTGCGCCGTGAGGACGTGCGCGCAGGATAAGAGCGTGGGAGTCTGCAGCAGGTGCGGCGATTACCCCTGCGATAAACTAGAGGGCATGTGGAAGGGCTTCGGTGGCGACGTCACGACTTACAAGGCGAACCTAGAAAAGGCGAAGTAGCCGAGTGTAAATTATGCCCGCCTTCGAGGTCCTACTCAAGACCCACATAGGGAACCCCATCGACACGTTGACCGAGAAGTACCCCTCCCTGCGCATCTGGACGTGGTGCAACTTCATGCAGGACGTCCACGAGCTGGAGTCGGATGACCCCGTCGTGCTTCGGGACGCCTTGGCGGAGTTCCGGGGCGTCTACAAGGTGCTGGACGAGGCGGAGATATCGACGAACGCCCGCATGATCACCCAGAACTGCATCTGCACGCGGGAGACGACGGTTCACGACAACATCGGGGAGCTCGAAATACTCAACATCATGCCCATCTTCTGCGTGGGGGGCTACGAGCACAGCCGCCTCATCGCGTTCCGCCACGAGGCGCTCTCTGAGCTGTTCGACAGGCTGAGCGGACACGGGTTCAGTTTCGAGGTCGAGGAGAAGGCACCATTCAACGGCGTAGTCTCCGATACGCTCATCACGCTCAGCTCGCTGATGGCGAAGCTTACGGACAGACAGGTCGACGCGATCTCCACCGCCTATAACTGCGGCTACTACCAGACGCCGAGGCGGGTGAACGTGGAGGCGATCGCGGAGAGGGCGAAGGTGCCACGGACGACGCTGCAGGAGCACCTGAACAAGGCTGAGAACAAGCTGATCAGCCACATCATGCCCCAGATTCAGTTGTATGCGCGGAAGAACCGTGCGAAGGCTTCGAGCACGGCGTAAAGCTGATTCGGGGGCGAGCACCTTTCTGTGGCGTGAGCGCCAACAGCCTGCCCCTCTACGCGGATGACAGCCACCTGACCGAGTTCGACGGCGTCGTGGTCAAGTCCGGCCCCCGCTTCGTTGTGCTTGATAGGACCGCCTTCTATCCGGACTCGGGGGGGCAGCCCAGCGACGTGGGTATCCTACGACATGTGGGGAGCGAGGTGAAGGTGGGTAAGGTCGTGAAGAGGGGACTTGAAATATACCACTATCTCGATGCCGATGTCCCCGTGGGCGCAGCTGTGCACGGGTTTGTCGACTGGCCTACGCGTAATTGGAACATGAGGCGCCACTCAGCCGAACACCTCATCACTGGCCTCATTGAGGCACTCGGTGAGCCTCCCAAGATATTCAGCGATCTGGAGAAGTTGGAGTACCAGCCGTCCAACCTGACAGCGGAGCAGATCGCCGCCGTCAGACGCCACTTCGACGAAATAATCGACGAGAACGCATCAGTACGGGTCTACTACGAGGACCGCGCCAAGATAGACGCCTCCGGAGACCCGCGCAAGATCAGTTTCTTGCAGAAGATACCGCGGAGCGTGGACCGCCTGCGGATAGTCGACATCGGCGCCTACGCCTCGACTTTCTGCTTCGGTACCCACGTGAAGAGCACGATGGAGATCGGGCGACTCGTGGAGCTGCGTCTAGAGGACGCGAAGAAGGGTAAGAAGATCGTCCACTTCAGACTTGAACCCTAGCAAAAGGCAGAGAGGTAATCTCTCATTGCCGCTCCAAGTCTCAGTACCCTTTCCATTCCAAGTTTATTATCGAGTTTCTCCGCCTCGTCATAGTAGAATTCGACGACTGCCCGAAGCGCCCTGAGTTGCTCCGCTGGCTCAACACTCGCGGGGAAGCTGTTAATTATTCTCTTCTTAACCTCCTCGGGAAGCTTATCGGTCTCCGTAAAGTAGTTTCTGAGAGTTGTGTTTAGCTCCCTGTTCAGTCCTGCCATCAATATGGCCTCGTCCCTGAGGAAGCCGATGAAGAAAGTGGCCCTGAGTGGCTGCCTTCTCTGTATCGAGCTGACTGCGTGAATGATGTAGTACCACGAGTCCTGCATCCTCTTGTCGTGCGCCGCGGCTTGGTCGACGGCGGATTTCTCCCTTGGCTTCATGAGATTCGGTATGACGCCGCGGTTGTCGAAGAGGATTCTCCAGTTAGGTTTACGCTCGAAGAGGTTTGTTTCGCCTTGGAAGCCTATGTCTATCTCCATGTAGCGGTCGAGCAGGAAGCCGTAGAGGTGGCTGGATGGCTCCTTGAATGCGTCTATAACTGGGAGGAGCTTGTGGAGTTTTCCCCACCAGTCTGCGTAGATTTCTTCGAGCTGTGCCTCGTTTCCAATGAGGACGGCGAGATCAACGTCGGAGTACCTGTCCCTGAATCCCTTTGAGCCGGAGCCAACGAGGACAGCCCCGGCTATTCGCTCATCCCCCTTCAATGCTTCGGTGACACTATCGAGGATGCGCCGTCTATACTTGGCATCATAGAGTCTTGTTTTATCTACACTGAGTGGCACTCCGAATACCTCACCCCTCATTCTTGATAAGCGTGAATCTCCCTAAATCCTTAACTTTCACACGTAGATTCTAATTATTGGCACCCAAGATGGATCCGAAGAGTTGGCTTCTTGAAAGCAGCAACCCCAGCGTTCGATTTTGGGCTCTGAAGGACCTTGATGGTAGGAAAGGTGACGATCCGGACGTGTTAGAGGCGCAAGAACGCGTCATGGATTCGCCGCCTGTGAAGGTGATCCTCAGTAGGCAAGAGCCTGGGGGTTGGTGGGTGGGTGAGAGGGATATGTACCTGCCTAAATACACGGCGACGACGCACTCCCTCCTCATACTAGACGAGCTGGGGGCAGAGAGAACATCAGCGGTAGAGCGGGGTATCGAGCACATTTTCCGATTCCAGAGAGATTCTGGTCACTTCCTCATCAATCTCCCTGCTACGGAGAAGGGGAGGGCTAGCGTTGTAAATGACGGTTGCTGCATAGATGGCAACATCTTCCACTACCTCATACACTTCGGGTACCTAGACGATCCTAGAACACAACGTCTCCTCGACTTCACCGTTGGTTACCACGACAGCGAGGGCGCCGGGTGGAAGTGCCGTAGTTACCCCATCAACCCCGCCGCCGTCTTCCCAAAGAACTGCTATATGGGCGCCACAAAGATGCTACGCGCCCTATCTACGATCCCCCTGCAGAAGCGTAGCGTGGAAGTACGATCCATGATCGATCGCGAGGTCGAGAACATCCTCAACAACGGGATATACAAATACTTGAGGAACCCCGACGGCACTCGCAAGGACAAGACGGGGTGGAAGAAGCTCGGCTTTCCCCTCTTCTATCAGTCCGACGTCCTCGAGGTGCTCGACACATTGACGCGCCTAGGCATCCGGGACGAGCGTATGCAGCCCGCTATCGACATCGTCCTCGAGGCGAGGCAGCCGGACGGCAGGTGGCTCCTCGAAAACACCTACAACGGCAAGATGTGGGTCGACATCGAGGAGAAGAGGAAGCCCTCGAAGTGGATAACCCTGCGTGCGCTCAGGGTCCTGAAGCGGCTGGGCCTCGCCGATAAGCTTTAACCAAACAATCATCCCCCTCGATCCTCATCACGGGGGGCTGGGTCACGGCTGGGGAAGGGTACCAGAGACGGACTGTCGCCAACGACATCTTGAGCATCTACGTTCCCAGCTTCTTCAACATGGTGGGGATGAGTATAGTCAGCCCCATCATCAGTCTCTACGCGCAGAGCTTCGGTGTGAGCCTCGCCGTGGCGAGTCTCGCCATCACGGCGCACGCCTTCGGCAGGTTCCTCGCAGACATACCCGCGGGGATAGCCGCCGACAAGTTCGGGCGCAGGCCAGTCATGATAGTCGGCAGCATCCTCGTAATGGTGACCGCCTTTCTCAACGCCTCGGCTGCCAACTTTGCCCTCTACCTCGTCTACAGGTTCCTTGAGGGCGTGGGGAGCGGGATGTGGATGACGAGCAGGCAGACGCTCCTCGCCGACATACTCAAGCCGGAGGAGAGGGGGCGCGTCCTCGGCTACTTCCAAGCCTTCATGCTCATCGGGCAGAGCGCGGGTCCGGTGATCGGTGGCTTCGTCGCCGCGGCCTGGGGCATATCGGCGCCCTTCTACGCCTATACGGTCACGGGCGCCCTCTGTGTGTTCCTCACCTACTTCCTCATCTTCGAGCCGAAGGGACTCGTTAAGAAGAATGTGGAGGGCACTCATCTCTTCAAGCTCAGTGATGTCGCGCGGCTGTTGAAGAACCAGACGTACGCGATGGCGTGTCTCGCAACCTTCGTAGTCTTCTTCCAGCGCTCGGGGATACGCACGGACATGCTGCCGATATTCGCGGCGAACGAGCTGGGCATGGACCCAGTCGCAATCGGCACTATACTCGGCTACGCCACCATAACGAACCTCCTCATAACCGTCCCAATCGGCTACGCCATCGACCTTCTCGGGCGGAAGCCAGTCATCATTTGGAACATACTGATCATGGCGGCTGCCGACATCGGGTTCGTGTACGCCTAAGATTACTGGGGGTTTGTGTTGGCGGCGGTCGTGATGGGTCTTGCTTCGGGTGGTGCGGGTCAGGCGCCTCTGGCCCTCGCGACTGATGCCACGCAGAACGAGCGTCGGGGACTCGCCATGGGCGTCTACAGGCTCATGGGCGATCTGGGGTCGATGATCGGCCCCGTGGCACTGAGTGCGATAGCGGACGCCACCGACCTCCACACGCCCTTCTGGGCCATGGACATTCTGCTCGTCTTCAGCGCCCTCATGGTCGCCATCTTCGCCAAGGAGATAATAAAGACCCGATTCAACAAGGGTGCGCCGCCCCCGAGTCAACTTTAAATCGCCGTGAACGGTTCTGCGTAGGAAACTAGAAGGCGCGATGTTGGCGGAACGATCTAGGACCAGCGACATTCTCTCGATCTACGTGCCTTCGTTCTTCATCTTCGTTGGCATGGGGATAGTCTCCCCTGTGTTGACCCTGTACGCGCAGTCCTTTGGCGTCAGCATCTTCATGGCGGGGATGGTAATCACCGTCTACAGCATCGGGCGCCTCGTGATGGACTTCCCCGCTGGAATACTCGCCGACAAGATAGGGCGCAGGCCCCTCATGATCATCGGGACGGCGCTTATCGCGCTCTGCGCCTTCCTGAACGCCACGGCGGACAACTTCTGGCTCTTTCTCTTCTACCGCTTCATACAGGGCATGGGCGCGAGCATGTGGATGACGAGCCGAACGACGCTCCTCGCCGACATACTCAAGCCCGAGGAGAGGGGGCGCGTCCTCGGTTACTTTCAGAGCTTCCAGACCATAGGGCAGGCGGCGGGGCCGACGATAGGCGGCTTCATAGCCACGTGGTACGGGGCGCAGGCCAACTTCTACTTCTACGCCGCCACCGGCGTGGTGAGCCTCGCACTCACCTACGTCTTCATAAAGGAGACGGAGAGCGGCAAGGCGCACAGCGGCGAACTCGCCTTCCCCAAGGACCTGACGCTCAGGCTCCTGAAGAACAAGGGCTTCGTATTCGCCTCGCTGGCCAGCGCAACGGCCTTCTTCCTCGTTTCAGGTATTAGACAGGACATACTCCCATTCTACACCGCCGAGGCGGGCATGGGCCCCGCGGAGATCGGAATGATACTCAGCGTGGCCACGATCGCCAACCTCATACTAACTATACCCATCGGCTACGGCATCGACCTCATAGGCAGAAAACCCATCATCATCTTCGGACTCGTGGTCTCCGCCATCTCCATGGCACTCTTCCCCCAGTTCAACTCCTTCATACTCCTCTGCTTCGTCTCCTTCATCATGGGCATAGGGACGAGCGGCATGCAGCAGGCACCCCTCGCTATGGCGACGGATGCCACGATCGGCGAACCGCGAGGCACAAGCATGGGCATATTCCGCTTCTTCGGAGACATCGGAAGCCTCATCGGACCCATCCTCCTCGGCGCCGTAGCCGACGGCTTCGGCCTAGCCGCCCCATTCTACGCCATGAGCGGCATAATCCTTCTCGTCGCAGCCGCAACATACTTGTTCGGTGTCGAGACCCTACCCGGGAAGAACGGCAAAAAGCCCACGACAGGCAGCTCTTGAATCTATTGAGACTATATTCAATAACCTTTTAGGGTCAGCGTCTCAAACAACAGTGGGAAGAAAAAATGGACATGCTCACGTTGAGTTTAATCGGGGCAGTGGTAGTAATCGCCCTGATACTCGTAGGACTCTACTTCTCGTACTACAACAAGATCAGGCAGTACGAGAACCAGATCGATGAGGCCTGGAGCCAGATCGACGTCCAGCTGAAGAAGAGGTACGATCTGATCCCGAACCTCGTCGAGACGGTGAAGGGGTACGCCAAGCACGAGAGGGAGATCTTCGAGAAGGTCGCCATGGCACGCGCCGGCATGATCAGCGGCACGCCCCAGGAGAGGATGGAGGCGAGCAACATGCTCACCTCGACGCTCCGCCAGCTATTCGCCGTCGCAGAGGCATATCCGCAGCTCAAAGCCAACGAGAACTTCAAGCTACTACAGGAGCAGCTTCAGGGCATCGAGGACAAGATCGCCTACGCGCGCCAGTTCTACAACACCAGCGTGCTGAACTTCAACAACCTAATCACGACCATCCCCGGCATCTGGTTCGCGGGCGGCCGTAGCAAGCGGGAGTTCTTCAACATCCCCGAGGGCGAGAGGCAGGCACCGAAGGTACAGTTCTAATGGAGCAGCGGCGAACCTTCTACGAGGAGCAAAAGAGGAACAGGAGGGACAGCATCCTCCTAGCGATAGTGGTGTCGCTCGTCCTCTTCGGCCTCGTCTACTCATTCGCCTACATCTTCGCGCCGGAGGACCTATTCTTCGTCCTTCCACTCAGCGCCATACTCATAGTCGTCTATACGTGGGGCAGCTACCAATACGGCGACCAGATAGTCATAGCCGCCACTGGGGCACGCCCTGCGGAGGGGAACGAGTTCATTTACCTCAACAACGTCGCGGAGGGCCTCTCCATCGCCGCGGGGATACCTATGCCTAAGGTCTACGTCATGGAGAGCCCCGAGATCAACGCATTCGCCACGGGGAAGGACCCCCAACACTCCAGCATAGCCGTCACCACCGGTGCGCTCCAGAAGCTCAACAGGGCCGAGATAGAAGGCGTCGTCGCCCACGAACTCAGCCACATACGCAACAAGGACATACAGTTCATGACGTACGTCACCGTACTCGTTGGCCTCGTCTCTATTCTCAGCAGCATCATCAGGAGGTGGAACTGGACGGGGGGATCGAGGCGCAGGGGCAGGGACCGCGGGGGCTCGGGCTTCGAGGCCGCGATAATGGTCCTAGGTCTCATACTCGCCATAATCGCGCCGATAGCGGTCGCCCTCGTCCAGTACGCGATAAGCCGCAGGAGGGAGTACATGGCTGACGCCAGCGGCGCCGAGCTGACCCGTTACCCAGAGGGACTAGCATCCGCTTTGGAGAAGATCAAGAACTTCAACCAGGGCAAGATGAAGGTCGACGAGGCCGTCAGCCCCCTCTTCATAAGCGACCCCAACCACAGCGCACTCGACAACCTCTTCGCGACGCATCCGCCGATCGAGGATCGCATACAGCGGCTGCGCCAGATGTAGTCGAGCATTTTTTACACGCCCACAGCCACCTTTGACCCAGTGTTCTGTCTTGGTCAAGGCCGTCAACGGGTTGGTTAAGCTCCTCCGTGAGGAGGGGACGGAGTGGGTGTGCACCTTCCCCACGAATATTTTCGTGAACGCGTGCGGGGAGGAGGGCATGCCCCTGATAATGGTTAGGACTGAGAGGTTCGCAGTCGCCGTCGCCGACGCGTACAGCAGGGCGACGAACGGTAAGAGGATCGGCGTCTCCGCCGTGATGGGTGGTTTGAACGCCGCGGGGACGGAGATGGCCTACGGCGCCCTAGCTCAGGCGTACGAGGACTCGTCGCCCCTGCTGTGCCTGACCGATGGCGTCCCTAACGCCTCGGCCGCACGGGAGCGCTTCAACATCGAGGACGGGTTCCGCGGCGTCACAAAGTGGAGCGGTCTTATCAATCAGGGGCGGCGCGTCCCTGAGTTCGTCCGCAGGGCCTACACGCAGCTGCGGAGTGGGCGCCCGAGCCCAGTCCTGCTTCAGGTTCCGCGCGGCCTAGAAGACTACGAACCCGCTGAGCACCTCTACACGCCGGTGAAGGGCTGGAGGCCGGCTGGTGACCCCGCTGACGTGGAGAAGGCGGTCCGCGCCCTTCTCGGCGCGAAGATGCCCATGATCTACGCTGGGCAGGGCGTCTTCTTCGGTGACGCATGCGCCGAGCTGAGGGAGTTCGCGGAGCTGACGGGGACGCCGGTGCTCACGACCCTGATGGGCAAGAGCTGCTTCCCCGAGGACCACCCCCTGAGTCTGGGCGTCCGTGACGTGCCCGCGGAGAGGTGGCTCAAGGGCTCCGATCTGGTCCTCGCAATCGGCGCGAGCCTCGGCCCCACCAGCTTCGGTCACGAGGTTCCGACCAAGGGGAAGACCGTCATACAGTGCACGATCGATGAGCAGGACCTCAACAGGGCGACGAGAACCGACCACGCCATCGTGGGGGACTCCAAGCTAGTGCTCGCACAGATGATAGCCGAGGCGAAGAGGCAGAAGGCGAAGCCGCGGAAGGGCGTCGAGGGGGAGGTCGCCGCCGCCAAGGAGGAGAAGATGAAGAAGTACCGCCCCCTCATGGAGTCGAACGAGAAGCCAATAAACCCCTACCGCGTCTACGCCGAGATAATCAAGGCACTCGACCCCAAGAACAGCGTCGTCACACACGAGTCGGGCAACACACGCGACCAGCTGACCACGATCTACGATTCGGTGATTGAGCACGGCTTCATGGCTTGGGGCAACGTCTCAACCCTAGGCTTCGGCCTAGCCGCCGCGATGGGGGCGAAGCTCGCATACCCCAAGAGGCAGGTCGTCAGCGTCACAGGGGACGCCGGCGTCAGCTACCAGATGGGAGACTACGAGGCGCTCATCAGGCACAAGATGGGGATAACGACGGTTCACATAAACAACGGCGGCTTCAGCGGCTACGGCCCCGGCTTCTGGGGGGGCGGCCACACCCCCTTCGCATGCGAGGTGACGAAGTCCAATGTCTACCAGACGGCGAAGATGGCTGAGGCGCTGGGCATGCACGCGGAGAGGGTCGAGAACCCCGACGACGTGGCACCGGCCCTCAAGGTGGCACTGAAGGAGAACAAGAAGGGGCACCCCGCCTTCATAGAGGTCATCTGCTGCCGATACCCCGTCTACGGCGGCTGGGTCAGACCAGCAGCCCACTAGGCAAGATCGGCTTCGATCCTAGAAGTCGAGGCCTTGACCTCGGCCGCGGAGAGCTTCAGGGCTGCCAATCTCCGGCGCACCTCCTCCGCCCCCCTCTGCATCGACGGTGGGAGGCCGAGCAGATGGAAGAGTTCCTTCTTGCAGGCCGCAGCCACTAGGAGGGTCTCTCGCCTCTTCCCCCTCTCGAAGCTCTGCGTTTCCCTCTTCCGGTAACCGTACGCCACAC